>CAIMWE010000042.1 GCA_903845115.1 uncultured Acidobacteriota bacterium
CGTCGACGTGATCAACACGATGCTCGACGAGTCGCTCCCCCTGACGGTGACGGAGTTCGAGGAGTGGGGGAACCCCCGCGTCCCGGAGCAGTACGGCTGGCTGCGCGCCTACAGCCCCTACGAGAACCTCGAGAAGAAGGCCTGCCCCGCGATGCTCGTGAAGTCGTCGTTTGACGACAGCCAGGTGATGTACCGGGAGCCGGCCAAGTACGTGGCGAAGCTCCGGACGGTGAAGACCGACGCGAGCCCGCTCCTCTTCAAGGTCAACATGGCGGGCGGCCACGGCGGCTCCTCCGGGCGCCACGACCGCATCAAGGAGACCGCCTTCGACTACGCGTTCCTGCTGTGGAGGGTCGGGATCACGAAGTAGGCGGGGGCGTCAGGCCGGGATCACCTCCAGGTGCCCGCGCTCGGCCCCGACGACGGCCGCGACGGGGATGGCCCGGTCGAACGTCGCCAGCCGTCCCCCTTTCGAGATCGCGAGGCCCAGGAGATAGAGGTCGGTGACCTTCCCGTGGGTCGCGGGACCGGTCGAACGGAATAGCCGGACGTCGCGCAGGGAGACCTCGTCCACCCAGAAGGTGTGCCCGGCGCTCTCGCAGAAGGTACGGAGGCGTACGACGACGGCCCCCGGCGACTCGTGGGCTCCGGAATAGGCCGGGTTCGACAGGATCCGGATCAGCCCGTTCTCGGTCAGCGGGCAGGTCGCCCATCCGCTCTCCCGGTTGCCAGCGAACCAGTCGTGGGCGGCCTCGTGGTGGACGTGGTCGGGATCGAAGAGCGCGACGAGGACGTTGACGTCGAGGAGGGCGACCCGGGTCACGGCTCGTCTCGCAGCCGGTTCACGAGGGCCATCGTCGGATGCGGACTCCCCTTCGCCCGGCGCGGCATGAGGGGGACGCCGTTTCGTACCCGCGGCCCTCTCCTCGGCGCGAGCGCCTGGCGGGCCAGCTCGGAGAGGACGCGGCCCGCGGTCGTCGAGCGGTTGGCGGCGAGCTCCTTGGCGGCCTCGAGGACGTCGTCGTCGATGTCGAGGGTCGTTCGCATGCGGTCAGCATCACGCATCAAGCACCTGATGTCAACGGCGCGGGGCGAGGGGGCTGAGGGACGAGGGAAATCGGGGACCGCCCCGGACGTTTCAGAAATTCCGCGCGTAGGTGTAGATGAAGGTCTGGACCCGGCAGTTCCTGATCGGGGCCACGAACTTCATCTGCCGGAGCTCCCCTTCCGCCCGGGCCGCCAGCTCGGCGTTCCCCGATCCGTTCGAGACGACCTTCGTCTTCTTCACCACGCCGTCGGGGCCGACCTCCGCCTCGACGACCACCCGCCCATGGGGCCCCTCCGTGCTCATCCGGAACGGCGGGTCGGAGGCGACGGAGAACGGCCGGTCGGCGAGGCACGGCTCGGCCCCCTTCCGGACGTACCGGGCGTCCACCCACCCGACTCGGGTGTCGGGGAGCTTCACGCGGACCCAGCCTCCCCGCTCCTCGGCGAGGAGGACCTTGTCGCCCTTCTTCAGCTGCCCGAGGGCGGCCGACTTCGCGCTCGGCTCCTCGCGGAGGTTCAGGACGCGCGACGTGACCGTCAGTGCGACTTCCGCCGCCGGCGGAGGCGGCGGCGCCGCCGCTTCCGGCTCGGGCGCGGGAGGCGGCTCCGGCGCCGGCGACTCTCCCGACTGGCAGCCCGCGAGCGCCAGGGCGAGCAGGACGGCGGCGAGGGGCGCGAATCGGCTCTTCATCATCTTCTCCGGAGGACCTCGGTCAGGAAGGTCAGGACGTCGGCAGCCTCGTCGACCTGCTTGGTCACCGGCTTGCCGGCCCCGTGGCCCGCCCGGACGTCGACGCGGATCAGGATCGGGGCGTCGCCGCCCTGCGCCTCCTGGAGAGCCGCCACGTACTTGAACGAGTGGCCCGGCACGACGCGGTCGTCGTGGTCCCCGGTCGTCACCAGGACCGCCGGATAGGCGGCTCCCTTCCGGATGTTGTGGAGCGGCGAGTAGGCCTCCAGCCACTTCGCCTCCACGGGATCGTCTGACGACCCGTACTCCGGCACCCAGGCCCAGCCGATGGTGAACTTGTGGTAGCGGAGCATGTCCAGCACGCCGACGGAGACCACCGCGGCCCCCAGGAGCTCGGGCCGCTGGTTCACCAGGGCCGCCGCCAGGAGGCCGCCGTTGGAGCCGCCCTGGACCGCGAGGCGGCCCGGCGCGGTGTACCCCTTCGCGACGAGCCACTCGGCGGCGGCGGCGAAGTCGTCGAAGGCGTTCTGCTTCCATTCGCGCATCCCGGCCCGGTGCCACTCCTCGCCGTACTCGGAGCCGCCCCTCACGCACGCCTGCGCGTAGACGCCCCCCCGCTCGGCCCAGACGAGGTTCGGCACGGAGAAGGACGGCGTCAGGGCGACGTTGAACCCGCCGTAGCCGTACAGGAGGAGCGGGTGGCTCCCGTCGAGGACCAGCCCTTTCCGGTAGACGAGGAAGAGCGGCACCTTCGTCCCGTCCCGGCTCGGGACGAAGACCTGCGTCGTCTCGAGCCGCGGCCCGTCGAACGCGACCTTCGGGCGGTGGAACGGCTCGCTGCGACCCGTCTCGAAGCCGTACCGGAACACCTCGGGCGGAGTCGTGAACGACGTGAAGGCGTAGAAGGCGTCCCGGTCCGAGCGGTGCCCCGCGAAGCCGGTCAGCGAGCCAAGACCGGGCAGTTCGACCTCCTTCTCGAAGGAGCCGTCGAGGGCGAAGAGGCGGACCCGGTGGGTGGCGTCCTTCATCACCTTCAGGACGAAGCGGCCCGCCACCAGCGAGGCCGACTCGATCGGAAGGTGGGATTCCGGGACGAGGGTCCGGACGGCGGGCTTCTCCTGCGCGGCCAGCCCGAGGTCGACGGAGACGATCTTCCCGTGGGGGGCGCCGCGGTCGGTCCGGAGGAAGAGGACGGGGCCGTCGTTCCCGAGGAACTCGTAGAGGGCGTCGAAGGAATCGAGGAGCCGGACGATCCCGGAGCCGACCGTCTCGAGGTCCTGGTAGTAGAGCCGGTTCCGGCGGTCGGTTCCGCTCCAGACGTGGATCACGAGGTAGCGGCCGTCCTCGCTGACGATCGGCTCGAATCCGAGGTCGGGAGCGTC
>CAIMWE010000043.1 GCA_903845115.1 uncultured Acidobacteriota bacterium
GTCGATCCCGGCGTACTTCGCGGGCCACTGGATCGAGGCGCAGGACGGGTCGGGAGCCGTGAAGGGGACCTACCGGATCACGGCGATCGGGGCGGACGGGAAGACGGTGACGGTGGCTCCGGACACGGGCGTGACGTATGCGCCGGTGGCCGGGGACAGATGGTACGGAATATACATATTGGACAACGTGACCCTGTCGAGCAACTCGATAGTGAAGACGTCCGATCTCTTCAAGGCCGGAACGTTGACGTTGGGCACGGGGGCCCAGGTCTTGGCGCCTCGAGTGACCACAGGCCCGGTCGGGACAGCTGTCGGAAGCGGCGTTTCGATGTCAGGCGCCGGGAAGCCCGGCGACTCGACGGTGCGCGGAGACGGACATGCGCCTCGTGTTCGTTTTCTCACGCCGTACCTCTCACCGGAGGAGGTCCCGGCGGGAGCGGAATTCGTTCCCTCTGTCGAGGCCTTTGACCAGGATGGGATCGCGAGCATCGAGTACTTCCTAGATGGGGAGGAGGCCCCGTGCCTTGCCGTGGACCCGGCGTTGACCATCCGCGTCACGCGCGGCTGTTCAATCCCGAATGGAAAAGACGGGACGGTCCACCGGCTGCGAGTCCGGGTGACCGACCTCGCGGGCGATACGTCCGAAGCCGATGCCTGGCTCGTGATTCGAAACGGGCTACGCATCGTCCGGAAGGCCCGGATGGCTGCTGAAGACCCGGCGGTCCTCGGGCGAGTCGTGTACGTCGAGGGGGAACTCCTCGTCGAGGGGCGTCTCTCGCTCGAAGGCCTCTACGTGCGCGCGGGCGGTTCGATTCGACCGGCCCCTGACACGAATGGAATCGAGGGGATCGAGGTCTCGGCGACAGGCGACATCGTCATCGATGCGGGAGGCGTGATTTCCGCCTCGGGCCTTGGCTGGGGGGGTGGGGCCGGGGCGACCGGTCTCCGCGGGGAATCCGCTGCGAATCCCGGAACCCTGGGGGGTGGCCACATCCGGCTCCAGGCAACCCGGATCGTCTCTTCGGGCCTCATCGAGGCCAACGGCGCCGACTCGTCCGCGTTGTTCCCAGCCCGAGTCGGGCTGGGACCGGGCGGCCTCGTCCAGTTCCTGGCCCGGGAGGGCATCTTCGGACCGGCGGACCCAGGAGGAGCCGGCATGTTCGGCGTCATCTCCGTTCGAGCGGGACAGCCGGTTGAATCCGAGTGGGGGATTCCGGCCAGCTCGCTAGGCGCAGGCGGCGAGATCGATCTCACCTCGCCCGTCGTCCAGATTCCAGGGTTCAGGCTCCAGGGAAGCCTCACCGGAAGCGGAGCCGGGCACTCCGGCTTCGTCGTCGTGCATGACGCCACTCATCCGGATCGATATCGGCTCGACGGCGCGGCTATCCCGCAGGAAGCGGAGGTCGGCAAGTGATTCGGAACAAGGGGAAGCAGCTGATCCTGGCCGCCACGACACTCCTCCTCTTCCCGCGGGGGCTGCGAGGCCAGGGCGCTGATCCATTCGAGCTCCGGCCGGAGTTCGTCTCCCAGGCCATCTTCTCGTGCAGCGACACCTTCCTGAACGGCAACGCAACGGTCGACTCGACAGGAGTAACGGGCTCTTCCGGCGCGACCGGCAAGGGGCACCTGGTTTCCAATGGCTCGATCACCGTGAATGGCGGCGGGATCGTCCGAGGAGACGCCACGGCGGGTCCCGGAAAGCAGTTCGTCAAGAAGGGAAGGCCGACGATAACGGGAAAGATCGGCAATCTCGTTTCGGTCTGGCCCTGCAGCCCGGTGAACCTCTCCACGCTCGCGACGACCCTTCGCGCCTCGAACGACAATGCAAGAGTCCCCAAGTCTTCCAAAGGGAACGACCCGCTCCAGGGATCTGAACGGACGGACTTCATTCTCAGTGCGAACGAATCGGTCACTCTGTCCGCGGGGACGTACTACTTCACGTCGCTCGTCGTCGCCAGCGGAGCGCAGCTCCTGGTGTCGGCCACGACCCGAATCCTCTGCACGGGACAGGTCGTCCTGAACGGCGGCGCCAGCGTCAATGCCTCCGGTAGTCCGTTCGCATTGCGGATCTGGAGCTCGGGATCGGAGCTGACGGTGAATGGCGGCGCGGTACTGCGCGCGATCTTCTACGCGGCGCAGCCGGACGCGAACGTCGTCGTCAACGGCGGCGGGCGTGTCTGGGGCGGCCTCTATGGCGGAAAGGTCACCGTCAACGGCGGGGCGACGGTCTCGCGTGCGGTCGACGACAGCGCCGCGCTCTCGGTGACCGTCACGGAGAACGGCAAGACGATGGCCGACGGGGCGCTCTTCTCCCGGAATGTCACACCGGTCATCGCGTCGACGGGTGGTGTGGCGCCCCTGACGACGCAAGCCAACCTGGAGGGGATCTCCTTCACGTCGGGGACGGCCGTATCGACGGAAGGGGCGCACCGGCTGATCGCCTCGGTTCGCGATTCAGGCGGCACGACGGTCTCGGTTTCGCTCTCCTTCACGATCGACAAGACCGCTCCCCGCCTCGTGATCCTGTCGCCAGCCAACGGCGCCGTCTCGGCGACCTCCCCGGTCGACGTCTATGGCACCTCCGACGACGCGCTGTCGGTGATCGTGAACGGCCGGACCGCGACGGTCTCGTCCGGCTCGTTCGTCGCGAAGGGGGTGCCGCTGGCGGAAGGCTCGAACATCCTGACGGTTTCCGGGCTCGACGCGGCAGGCAACGCCGGGACCGCCACTTCCAGGGCGACTCTCGACACGACGGCGCCCGTCGTCGTGCTCGCCGCCCCGGTGGACGGGCTGGTGACCGAGGGGAACTCAGTGACTGTCTCTGGAACCGTGTCGGATGGGAACCTGTCGATTCTGTTGGTCAACGGAAGCCCGGTCGGCGTGTCCGGCGGTGCCTTCAACGTCTCGGTTCACCTCGTGGAGGGCCCGAACACGATCACGGTCGAGGCCCGGGACGGCGCGGGACAGGCGACCAGCCGGGCGATCCGGGTCGACAGGGATTCCACCCCGCCGGTGATTCGCGTGGAGGACCAGGGCAAGAGTCTGACCGACGGAGCGTTGTTTGCGCGAGACGTCACCCCTCGGATCATCGTGACCGACACTCATTCGACCACCGTCACCGCGTCGATGGACGGGGGCTCGTTTTCCTCCGGCGCGACCGTTCAGGCGGAGGGCGGGCACATCCTGTCGGTGGCGGCCAGGGACTCCGCGGGAAATCAGGCGAAGCTCTCGGTGCGATTCACGATCGACAAGACGCCTCCGGCGGTCACCATCACCTTTCCGCCCCCGGGTGGCTTCCTCGGGTCTCTACCGGCCCGGGTTCAAGGCACTTGTGGCGACGCGGTCGCCGTGACGGTGAATGGAATCGTGGCCTCGGTATCGAGCGGGCAGTTCGTGATCGCGGCATTCCCGTTCTCCGAGGGGACGATTGGGCTCACCGCCGTCGCCCGCGACGCGGCCGGGAACAGTGCGATGGCCACCTCGACCTGCACCGTCGACACGCAGGCGCCGGCGGTCACGATCTCTTCCCCTGCGCCGGGCGCCATCCTCGGGCCAGGACCGATCTTCCTCACCGGATTCGCGGCCGACGCGAACCTCGGCGGCGTGACGGTCGACGGTCTCGCCGCCTCCGTCGGGAGCGACGGCGCGTTCCAGTCGGGCCCGATGGCTCGGCCGGACGGGCCGGCCACGCTGACCGCCATCGCCACCGACCGGTCCGGGAAGTCGGCGTCGGCGTCTGTGTCCATCGTGGTCGATACCACCCCTCCAGTGATCTCGATCCTGAACGCGGCGACCGGCGCGCCCCTGGCGGACGGTGCGCTGTTCCGCGCGCCGGTGGCGGTCTCCGTCACGGTGGCGGACGCGACCACTCAGGCCGGCACGACGCGGACCGTCCTCGTCGACGGGACGTCGTACGTGGGAGGGGCTATCTCGGGCGAGGGGGTTCACCGGGTCGACGTGACGGCGCGGGATGGCGCCGGGAACTCTTCTGCGGCCGCCGTCTCGTTCACGGTGGATACGGTGCCTCCGGCGTTCTCCGACCTTCTCCCTGCAGACGGGACGGTGACGAAGACCACGCCGATCGTCGTCTCGGGGAAGGTGAGCTCGGATACAACCGGCGTGACCGTCGGCGGCAGCCCCTCGACGCTCTCCGGGGGCTCCTTCTCGCTGTCCGCTCTGGCCATCACGGAGGGCCCGAACGCGATCGCCCTCAACGCGGTCGACAGGGCCGGGAACGTCGGCACCTCGACGCTTCGAGTCGTCCTCGATACGATCCCTCCCCGGCTTTCGATCACTTCACCCAGCGCTGGCCAGCTGCTGGGGTCGCTGAGCACGGCCGTCATCGGGACGGTCTCGGACGCGAACCTCGAAGCGGTCCTGGTCGACGGCGGTTCCGCTTCGGTCTCCGACTCGACGTTCCGGCGGGAAGGGGTGACTCTCCTCGAGGGCACGAACACGGTCGCGGTCACTGCCCGCGATCGGGCGGGGAACACCGCGACGGCCACGGTCGCGGTCGTCGTCGACACGAAGCCCCCGGTCCTGACGGTGACCTCTCCAGCGCCGGGAGCCGCCCTTGGCGCCACGCCTGTGACCGTCGCCGGAACGGCTCTCGATCCGCACCTCGCCTCCGTCTCCGTGAATGGAGCGGCCGCCGTCGTCGACGGCGCCGGCCGGTTCACCGTGAGCGTGCCGGTCACGGAAGGGACGAACGTCCTGGTCGCGACGGCCCGCGACTCCCTGGGCCACGAGTCGACCGCCTCGGTCTCGGTGATCAAGGATTCCTCGGCTCCGGTCGTCGCCATCACGTCGCCCCGGGACGGCACGCTCACGAAGTCGCTGGAGATCGCCGTGGCCGGGAGCATCGATTCGGCCGCGAACGTGTCCGGCGTGACCGTGAACGGATCGCCGGCCGTCCTGGCGGGGACGACTTTCTCCGCAACGGTCTCTCTGTTGGAGGGGGCGAACCCGATCACCGCTCGCGCCGCCAAGGGGACCGGAAAGGAGGGGACGGCCGGGATCACCATCACCCGGGATACAACACCGCCTCGCCTCCTCTCGTCGAGTCCGGCAGACGGGCAGTCGGGTGTAGCCCTTTCTTCGGAGCTCCGTCTCACCTTCACGGAAGCTCTGGACCCGGCCACGGTGGTCAGTCCTGCCGTCGAGCTGAAATTCGGGTCGGCGACCGTTCCCTTGACGTCATCAGCGGCCGGTGCCGTCCTCACACTCACTCCAGCCTCGGCCCTCCACGACTCGGGGAGCTACGTTCTTTCCTTGAGCTCCGGACTCCGGGATCTCGCCGGAAATCCGATGTCTGCAACGACGGTCCGTTTCTCCACGGTCGATCAGTCACCACCGGGCTCCCCCGTGCTGGACCCGCTACCGTCGGCGACCTGTGCGAGATCTCTCTCGCTCAAGGGTCACGCGGAACCAGGCGCCGCCGTGGCCGTTTCGGGTGGTGCGGCAATGGCCCTGGGAACGGCGGGGGCGGACGGCCGTTTCTCCGTGGACGTAACGCTCTTGCCGGAGACCCGGCAGACGTTGTCGGCCACGGCGCGCGACTCGTCCGGAAACGTCTCGATTCCAGCGAACGTGAGTGTCACCGCCGACTGCACCGCGCCTCTGGTGGTGGACGTCGCCCGCACGGCCAGGGCGCTGACGATCCGTCTCGACGAGGCTCTCCTAGGGTCCACGGTCCGGGCGGGAGACACGGTCCGGCTCGACTCCAGCGGGGGAACCCCGATCCCCGCGATCGCGGCCCTTTCCGCCGACGGGACGGTCCTTACCCTCGGGGTTTCCGGTGCCGACCTGACGGCGATCGCGTTCACGCTGTCGCTCTCCTCCGGGATCACCGATGCCGCAGGGAATGCCATCGCGCCGTTCATCCGGAGCTTCGGTCAGGCACTCGTGGCGACCGTCCTGACCGGGGAGGTCTACGACGACTCCATCGGGAGACCCCTCCCCGGCGCGACGGCGACCGTCCTGATCTCGGGCGGCCAGACGGCGCCTGCCCCCAACCCCGTCAGCACCTCGTCGTCGGATGGATTCTTCGCGCTCCCGGTTCTCTCGGGAGACGCCCTCGTGCGTATCAGCGCGGCCGGGTACCTTCCGGTCCATCGCCGCCAGTCGGTCCAGACAGGGGCCTCGGGAGAGGCTCTCTCCTCGACGATGTTCGACGCGCGCCTGACCCCTCAGGCGCCTCCAGCGACTGCGGGTGCGACCGCCAGCGGCTTCCGCTACACCTCCCAGAGGCCTTCCCGGCTCGCTTCCGGGAGCGTGGAGGCTCCGGCCGGCGCGCTCCCGGACGGAGCCGTGGTCCGGATCACCGTCCGGCGGCCGCAAGGCCTTCCGGTCCTGGCCCCGCTGGGATGGAGCGTCGCGGCGGCCGCTAGCCTGTCGATCCTCGACTCGGCCGGTATTGCCGTGAATCCTGCGGGAAGCCTCACCCTCGTGCTTCCGGACTTCTATGGCGCCTCGGCGTCCACGTCGCTCGCCGCTTCGCATCTCGATCCGGTTTCACTCCAGTGGATCTACGACGGGCCCGCGTCCCTCCGGGGAGCCGACATCAGCGTGACCACCGCCGCGACGGGCGACGTCGCGGTCTTCGTTCCGGACCCGTCGCCCACCGATCCTCCTACGCCGATTCCCGGCTCGTCCCTTCCGGACGCATCGATGCCTGCCGACGACCCTCTCCAGTCGGCGACGGTGGTTGCCGACCCGGTCGACGTCGTTCCGTCCCAGACCGCGGAGATCTCGCTCTCGGTGAAGGCGTCGGCACCCGTCCCCTCTGGATTTCCCATCCAGGCGCTGGTGACCGAGGAGCTCACGCTGCTCGACGGGTCCCGCGTCTCGTCGCCGGCCTTCCTCTCGGATCTCGTGCTGGGACGGCGGGGAGACGGCTCGACGGGCCTCGCAATCCCTCTCCGAGCCAGCGGCGCGGCCAGCCAGGTCGTCCTCTCGGTGGGATACGAGCGCTTCGCCATCCGGACCTTCCCTTTCGAGGTCCGTCGAGGAGCCGTCGTCGGCACCTCCGGCGGGACGGTGACAGGACCGTCGGGCTGGTCGATGACCCTTCCGGCCGGTGCCGTCGCGGTGCCGACCTCGGTGATCCTGACGCCCCTCCGGACGGCAGACCTTCCACAGGAGATCCCGGCCGGTTTCGACCTCGTCGGAGCGGTGAGCGTCGCGACTGGCGGGGCCTCCTTCGCCCTCCCGGGATCGCTCTCTCTCGGGCTCTCCGCGGCGCCTCCCGCCGGCCGGGACCTTCTGCTCGTCCAGTTCTACGAAGCAGGAGGCCTCGTCGTCCTTCGTCCCGTCGCCAGGGCGGTATGGGACGCCGCCGGACACTCCATCCGGACGGCCCCGATCGACCGGTCGCGGTTCCCGTGGCCCGGAGTGGCGGGAGAGGGGACCTTCGCCTTCCTCTCGGCCCAGGATCCCCTGGCGTTCGCGGCAGGGCACGTCCTCGACGTCGACGGGACGCCGCTCGGTGCGGTCCAGGTCCGCGTCGGCGGCTGGCCGTTCGTCGCCCTGACCGAGAAGGGCGGTCTCTTCGCCACGTCCATTCGCGCCACCTCCACGACGCTCTCGTCGGTCAACCCGGTGACCGCGAACGGCGGTTTCCTCACCGTGGTTCCGGCCAGCCAGGGGCAGGAGCTGACCGGCCTCGACCTCCACCTGGAGATCACCGCCCCGTTCGTTTCGGCGGTGACTCCTGGGGCCGGTTCGACCGTCCTCGTCTCGACCCGATTCACGGTGGAATTCTCGGAGCCTGTCGATCCGCTCTCGGTGACGGCAGATTCTTTCTTCCTCGCGGCCCGGCTGACTGGTTCCTCTTCCCAGGCAGTCGTGGTCTCGGGAAGGACCGACCTGGCCCCGGGAGGCCGGTCGGTTTCTTTCATTCCTTCCGCCTCGTTGCCAGGAAACACCGGTCTGGTTCTCCACGTCGGAAGGGCCGTCCGGGACCTGACGGGCTACGGGATGGTCGACCCGTTGACGAAGTCCCCGGCGGATCTGGATGTCGCCTTCGTCACCGAGGACCTGACGCCTCCGGATTCGAAGCCATGGCTCGTCACCATCAGCCCTCCGTCCGGCGATCCGGCCGACCCTGTTGTCACCATCGCCGGCGGACCTGGTGCCGTCTGCGGCGGGTGCCTCGTCACGGCATTCAACGACACGACCCTCGCCACTGCTGCGACGAGCGCTCTTTCGGACGGCTCGTTCTCGACCTCCCTTCACGCCAGGGCCACCGACGCCATCCGTATCGAGGTGTCGAAGCCGAACGGGACGAAACAGACACTTCCGTCGATTCCCTTCTCGACGAACGGCGGACGGAGCGTCACCGTCAGCTCGAGCGGCGGAATCTGGCAGACCCCTGAGGGATACCGGATCGAGGTCCCGAAGGGGGCTTTCTCGTCTGCCCAGACCCTCGTCACGTCCAGGGGAACGCAAGGGGAGCTGGAGTCGCTCGTCCAGGCGCCTCGGGACGTCACCTTCGTCGATTCCTTCGTGATGGATTTCGACGCGCCGGCGGCTTCCGGGTTCGACCTGTCGTTCCCGGCTCCGGGTGCGGGAGCCACGGGTCAGTTCCTTCTCGCGCAGGTCGTGGAGGTCTTCGGCGAACGTCGCCTGATGGTCGTCGACCTTCTCGGTCTGAAGGACGGCCGGCTCGTCACGGACCGGAGCGGCCAGAACCTCCAGGCCCTGCGGGCTGCCGGGTGGGTCGCCCTGGTCGACGTCACCTCGAAGCCCGGTCCGGCGGGGCGCTCGACGCTCTCGGTCGCCCCGAAAGCCGGGGTGCGCCCGGTCGCCGACGCGATCGGCAGCCAGGCCGACCGGCCGTCCAGCTTCTGGGACGGAGTGTTCAAGGCCGGGCGATACGCCCTGTACGGCGCCGTGGTGCCGATGGCCTACGTGGCCGGTCCAGCCTCCGGGGCGACCCTCGTGGCCTCGTCCTCGACGTCCGACTTCGTCTTCTCGGGGAGTGACGTGCTGACGCGAGAGACCTTCCGCCTCGTGGTCGCGGCCGGAGGCTCGTTCGACCTGATTCTCCGGGACGCTTCGACCGGCTACACGCTCTTCGACGGGACCCTGGCGGCCGGAGTGGACACGTCCGCCGTCACGCTGGTCAACCCGCCTCTCGCCGTCGACGCCTCCCCGCCGGGCGTCCTGGCAGCGCAGCCTGCGACCGTGCACAGGTTCTTTGCGCCGCCCGCCGGCTCGAGCATCGCCGTCACCGCCCCGATCCAGGCGGCCACGACGACCGGTCCGGGCGGAGTCACCTCCGTCTCGGTCTCGGGAGTGACAGGGGCCAGCCCGAAGAACGCCGGGCTCCGGTTGGTGAACTTCTCCCGGAGCGCCGGGGCCGGGACCGCGGTGTCGAGCCCCTCCGACGGCAGTTTCGGGGGTCTCGTCATCGCTGCCAGCCCGTCGGACCGTCTCGCGCTGATCGTGGAGAACACCTCCGCCCCGTTCGCCGACCCGATCAAGATCCAGTTCGACAAGCCGATGGCATCGACTGGCAACGACTGGACGAGCCTGATCCGGGTGGAGAGGACGACGGACAACGGTCGTGTCGTGGTCGACGGCGAGCGGCTTCCAATCCCGGTTCCGGGCGACGCGTCGATCCTCCGGGAGATCCAGTTCATCCCGAAGGGTTCGTTCGCGCGGGGTGAGAACTATGTCCTGACCGTCTCCGGCGCCGCGGTGGACTCGACGCCGGCCAGGACGTCGATGGTCGGCGACTTCGTCGCGACTTTCAGCTCGAAGAAGCCAGCCAGCACGGCCGATCAGACCACCGGATTCGTCAGGAAGGTGCTGCACCGGGGGGGACTCGTCTTCGAGACGGGAGAAGACAACCAGGTCCATGTGGTCGACGCCAGCACGATGAGCACCGGCGCCTTTCAGCGCGAGTGCGACGTGGTCGCCCTCCCGGGCACGGGGCGGGACATGGCGTTCGACGGGTACGGGAGGCTGGTCGTCGTCGGGGGAGGGACAGGGAGTCTCGGATTCCTGAAGCTCTTCGACCTGAACGCCGGGATCGGCTGCCACGGTGGGATCTTGACGCCGGCGGGTTCGGCCGTCGTATCGAACGAGGTCGGTGGCGAGCTGCTCGACTTCCCGCCGGATGGCCTTCCGCGGCGAGTCAGCCTCATCCAGTCGGCCGAGACGATCGCCTGGGTGGCCGGGACGGACGAGTCGAAGAACGCCGAGTTGAGCGGGCTGGTGCTCTCGCCTACCGGCTCACAGCAGACGTACCGGAGCGCCCTGGCCGTCGTGTCCGGGAATGGCCGCGAGATTGCACCCGCCTTCCCAGGGCAGAGATACCGGCGTGCGGTCCTGACGGACCTGTCGACCGGCGAATCGGTGAGGCAGCTGCTCGACGTGCGGAACGGCAAGGCGCCGCTCGGCCTCACCCTCGAGGCCGTGACGCCCGGCGACCGGTTGCGGCTCGACGTCTCGACCCTCTCGTTCGCTCTCGTGAACGTCCTCGGCTATGGCCTCGCGCTCGTCGACCTCGAGGCGACCTACTCGCAGGCAAACGACGCCCTTCCCGACATCACCCGACCGGGGATCGATGCCCGGCTCGCGGTGGTGTACGACGGCAGCGGCCCGACCGGTCCGAAGAAGCCTGGCCAGGCGCCCTCCTGCGACGCCGCCCAGCGCATCAGCCCGGACTGGACCAGCTGCGAGCTGTTCGTGGCGCCGCCCACCGACCTTGCCGGGTTCCCGGTGATCAGCGACCTGCTGTCGCTGTCGGACGGTCTGGCCCATCCCGTCCCGAACGCGGACGGAACCGTGAGCGTCTTCGGAACGCTGAGCCACTTCGGACTCGTCTCCTTCAACCTCGACCTTCTGGGACAGGCCCGACTCCATCCACTCCCGGCCGCTCAGCTCTTCCCGCTGGCGGGAGTCGACCCGCTCATCACGAAGGACCACCGGATCGGAATCACCGGCGTCCTCCCCTTGATGTCGTCCGCTTCCGGAGCCACCGGCATCGGCGCGGCGAGAGCCGTCTCCCTGGCGGTCGCCCCTGCCTGGAGCCGCCGGTCGAAAGCGCTCTATTGCACCGACTCGCTCTGGCGGGCGGGAGACGGGCGGGAGGAGCGGGACCTGGCCTTCGTGGCGGCCGGGTCGAACGGGGTCTTTGTCGTGGACGTGACAGAGCCGCTCGCGGCCAGGACGATCGGCCTCTACCAGACCGCCGGAGGCGCCCTGACGGTGTCTGTCGACGCCGTGCGGAGGCTCCTCTACGTCGGGGACGCCGGGGCCGGCGTCAAGGTCTACGACGTTTCGGACCCTTGCGGCGAGCCGGCGTCCCTCGCGTCGGGCGATGACCCGCGGCTGGTCGCGACCTTCCAGTTCGGCGCGGGCGGAACATCGGCCGGGACGTCCGACGTGCCCGTCGAGATCGATCCGGAAACCGGCTTCGCCTTTGCGTCAGCCAACGGGGCAGCGGGGACTTCGGGCCGTCTGTCGGCCTATCAGCTGGGCGAGCCGTCCCTCTTCGCCGTGGCAGACACCGATCTCGATGGGTCGTTCGAGAAGGTGAGTCGGGTCATTCCACTGGGTGTCCCCAACCCGGAGAAGGCGGCCGTCGTCGGCCCAGATCCCGCAACGCCTCCCCCGGGCCACTCGACCTACCCTCCGGAGTACTTCCGGCTTCTGGCCTTCCTGCCAGGGGGCGCCGGCCCTACCGTCGAGGCAGAAGTCGCGAGCACCGGCCCGGAGGGGACGGATCTCCCCGCGTCCTCGCCAGGCTTCCCTCCGAGCGGCTTCGTCGCGAAGCCGGTGCTGCTGAAGCGACAGAGCGACGACCCGTCCGAGCCGGCCTTCGACCGCTTTCTCTCGGACCCGATCGTCGTCCTGGCCGACCCGCGGGCCCAGATGGCCTACCTCCGGACATCCGAAGAGAAGGACCTTCCTGGCGAGCCGGGCGCCGGAAACCCGAACGCGTGCCGCAACTGCGACCTGTCCGGCGATCTCGAGCGGGCGGTCGTGTTCACCGGCGTTCCGGGCGCGTCGACCGCGCGCCGTCTGGAACTCTGGTCCGGCGATCGGATCCGGATCGCCCTGGCGGAGTCGGTGAAGGCGAAGCTCCCGTACCTGACCGACGTCGACCTCCGGGCCTCGGGGATCAGCCTCTCGTCGATTCGAGGCGATCTGACGCCTTCCCTGCGCCAGCGCCCGGTCCTCTCCGGGA
>CAIMWE010000044.1 GCA_903845115.1 uncultured Acidobacteriota bacterium
ACAGTGACGTGCGCGCATGGCGCCTGCGAGGCGCTTTCAAGGCGCGCCGACGCAGGCTGGAGTTGGCTCTCCGCCGAGGAGGCGCAACGCAGAAATCGCCCGCAGCCGCCTTGCGCCCTCTGGGTTCGGGCGGCGCGCGGCCATCTGCTTTGTTGTCGCTCCTCCGAGGTCGGACGGCCACGTTCGTCGCGACGCCGCGAACCTGGCCGCGCGGCGCTCCGAACGCACGTCATCGTATTTAGGGAGCGGGGTACTTAGCCACCGCCCGGAGCGGCTCCCCCTCGAGGTCGCTCGCCTCGTCATTTTCCCCGGAACAGTTCCCCCAGGAACGAGACCAGGTTCGCGATCGTCTCGAATCCGAGCGTTCCCCGGTCCGACGCGGAGGAGGGGAGCGAGCTCGCCGTGTCGAAGCGCTTCCGGCTCTCGAGCGACGCGACCTCGTCCCGGAGACGCTCCCGCTCCCGTGCGCGGACCCGGTCCCATCCGCCGCCCTCCAGGAAGTCGACGATGGCCGTCAGCTCCCCGCGGTCGAACCAGACTCCGTGCTCCTTGCAGGTGTCCACGATGACTCCCGATCCCCCGGCGTAGTTGATCCGGTTCATCAGCTCCCGGCAGGAGGGGCAGCGCCGGTACCGGACCGGAGGGAAGGGCGCCCCCTTCTCGAGGATCGTCGGGGGCTTCTCCAGCCGGACCTTCGCTCGCGTGTCCGCGTCGCGCGTCGCGGCGTCGAAGGCCGCCGCCCCGAGGTGGAGCCCGCCGCACCGCGGGCATTCCGCGTAGCCGATCGCGCCGAACGCCCTCGCGACGAGGTCGAGGCGGCAGTCGGGGCAGCGGCCGGGAGCGGGTGCCGCGGTCTCTTCACGAGGCAACAGCGCCCCGCACCGGGAGCAGCGCTCGGCGGCCGCGGGGTTCAGGACGAAGCACTCGAGGCAGCGCCGGGTCGACAGGTGCGACTGGCAGTGCGGACAGGCCTCCGCGTCGGGCGCCACGGACGCGCCGCACGACGGACACCGGAAGACCGGAGCCTCCGGCGGGTCGAAGGGCGGAGGGCCGCTACCGCTTCCGGCGCTTTTCACGGAAGAACTCCTTCAGGATCTGGCCGCACTCCCCGGCGAGGAGCCCGGACTCGACCGCCACCCGGTGGTTCAGCCGGGAGTCCCGGCAGAGGTCGCCGAGCGACCCGGCGAACCCGGCCTTCGGGTCGTGCGCGCCGAAGACGAGCCGGGGGATGCGGGCGAGGACGATTCCGCCGGCGCACATCGCGCACGGCTCCAGCGTGACGTAGAGCGTGCAGCCGTCGAGCCGCCACGAGGAGAGCTTCCGCGCCGCCCTCCGGATCGCGATCAGCTCGGCGTGTCCGACGGGGTCGGCGTCCGCCTCGCGCCGGTTGTGCGCCCTTGCGATCACCTCGCCGTGGCGCACCACGACGGCGCCCACCGGCACGTCGCGATGGGCCGGGGCGCGCCGCGCGGCCCGCAACGCTTCGCGCATGAACCCGAGGTCGGCCTCGCCCGTCATCTCCCGCCCGCCGTCCGCAGCGGAGCGAGCGGCTCGCCCTTCCGCAGCCTCCAGGCTCCCGCCCCGACCTCGCCCAGCTCCTCCACCGACCCGTCGGGCCAGCGGACCGACACGGCGGCGGAGGACTTCGCCCCGATTCCGAAGTGGAGCGGCGTCCACGAACCGCTCGCGTAGGAAGGGACGACGTAGAAGTCCTTCGCCCCCCCGTCGACGGTCACCCGCGTTCCGAGCACGGTCTTTCGGTCCTTGCCGGCCACCGGGAGGATCTCCAGCGACTTCCCGCCCAGCGCCCGGTTCCTCAGGACGATCGCGGGCCGGTCGATCGGGTTGAAGACGAGGTCCAGCCGGCCGTCGCCGTCCAGGTCCCCGGCCGACAGCCCCCGGCCGACGACGACGAGGCGCCCCAGGTCCCCCGCCTCGGCCGACACGTCGCGGAACCGGATCGACCCCGGGGTGCTCTCGTTCCGGAAGAGGAACTGCCGCTGCGCGTAGCTCTTCTCGCCGACGCCGAAGTTCTTCGCGATCGGGTTGAACCACTGGGAGACGACCGTCCAGAGCCGCGAGAGGATCTGCCCTCCGGAGATCGCCAGGTCGTCGCGGCCGTCGTCGTCGTAGTCGATCGCCACGATCCCCCACTTCGGGACGGGCAGCGTCGGGTCCTCGGCCCCGCCGAAGACCTGCCGGTCGGCCTGCTCGAAGACCGTCCCCTCGACGTTCCGGTAGAAGGTGTTCGGCTCGGTCGCGAAGTTCGTGACGACGAGGTCGGGCCGGCCGTCGCCGTCCAGGTCCTGCGCCACGAGCCCCATGCCGCTCCGGGTCCGGCGCCCGAACGCGGTGGGACCGTCCTGCGGGTAGCCGGTGCCGGTCTCGTCGGAGACGTCGCGGAACTTCCCGTTCCCCTCGTTGTGGAAGAGCGTGTTCCGCCACTGGTCGTTCGAGATGTAGAGGTCCGGCCAGCCGTCGCCGTCGTAATCGAACGCGACCGCGCCGATCGTCTTCGACCCGGGGTCGGCGGCGGCGCTGTCGGCGGTCCTGTCCTCGAAACGGAGCCCTCCCGGACCGCCGACGCCGCGGAAGAGGAAGTTGTCCTGCCCCTTGTACTGGTCGGGAGTCATGAACGCCTGAGGAGGCGTCTTCGACTCCCGGTCCGGGTCGGAATCGACGTAGTTGCCGACATACACGTCCGCGACCCCGTCCCGGTCGTAATCGAGCGCCGCCAGCCCCACGGTGAACCGTCCCCCCTCGAGACCCGACTCCTTGACGAGGGTGAAGGTCCCGTCGCCGTTGTTCTTCCAGAGGGTGTTCGGCTCGCCGGAGTTTCCGATGACGAGGTCGGGGTAGCCGTCCGCGTCCAGGTCGGCCCACATCGCGACGATTCCCCAGCCGCAGGCCCGGAGCCCCGACCGGTCCGTCACGTCCTCGAACGTCCCGTCCCGGCGGTTCCGGAAGAGGCGCGTGCAGTGCTCGAGCGGCTGGGTGCGGCCGCTCTTCCTGTAGCTCTTGGCGCTCTTCACCTGCTGGACGAGGACCAGGTCGAGCCACCCGTCCCCGTCGAAGTCGGCGAGCGCCGCACCCGCCCCCATCGTCGGGATCAGCTTCCCGTCCATGAAGTCGCCCTTGAACCGGAAGTCGACCCGGGACTCCTTCGTCACGTCGACGAAGAGGTCGCCCGTGACTCCGTGCCGCGCCGGGTCGTCCCCCTTGAAGAGGATCTGCCACGCGATCGCCCCGGCGACGAGGAGCACGAGGAAAGCGATGGCGGCGCCCTTCATCTCGTCGTCTCCTTCCTGGCTTCCCTCTGGAGGACGAGCTCCCCCTCCCGGAGGAGATAGAGCCGGTCCGCGAACACGTTCTCGAACACCGAGGAGGGTTCGGTGGCTCCCGGGCGGATCACTTCCACCCGGTCGACCAGCGCCTTCGGTCCCAGGCCGAAATGGAGGGGCACCCACGACCCCGACGCATACGAGGGCCGGAGGAGGAACTCCTGGACCTGGCGCCGGCCGCCGGAGGTCACGATCACCTTCGTCCCCAGGACCGTCCGGCGGTCCGAGCCGGCCACGGGCAGGATCTCGAGGAAGTGACCGGCTCCCTCGGTCCGGTTCCGGAAGAGGCGATTCCCGCCGGAGACCGCCGCGACGGCCACGTCGACCAGGCCGTCTCCGTCGAGGTCTCCCGCCGCCAGGCCTCTTCCCGCGATCTTCGTCCTCCCGTAATCGCCCGCCCCTTCGGTCACGTCGTCGAACCGGCCGTCGCCCCGGTTGCGCCACACTTTCATCGGCTGACGGTAGCTCTGGTTCCCTAGGTCGTAGAGGCCCCGGCCGCCTCCCCGGGCGAGCCGTCCGATGAAAAGGAAGATCCGGGGGACGAGGTGCCCGGAGGTGGCGACGAGGTCCAGGGCCCCGTCGTTGTCGAGGTCGACGAAGTCGGTGCCGAACTCGACCCACGGGAGCTTCCCGGGCGTGACGTTCGAGGCGTCGGTCCAGTCGTCGAAGAGGGCCCCCTCGACGTTCCGGTAGACGGTGCTGGGCTCGCCGCCGAAGTTCGTGACGAGGAGGTCCGGAAAGCCGTCGCCGTCGATGTCGCCGACGGCGATCCCCATGCCGGCCCTCGGCGACTTCTGGTCGCGCGCTCCCGCTCCGGTCTCGACGGTCACGTCCTCGAACGTCCCGTCGCCTCTTCCGCGGTAGAGGACGTTCGGCGTGCGGTCGTTCGTGATGTAGAGATCCGTCTTCCCGTCGCCGTTGTAGTCGAAGAAGACGCCGCCCAGCCCCTTCCCGTCGTGGTTGAGCGCCGCCGCGGCCGCGGCCCGCTCCTCGAAGGTCCCGTCCTCTCTCTGGACGTAGAGCATGGCGTCCTGCCCGGCGTAGTCGTCGGGCATTCGAAGCTGGAACGTGTGGTAGGACATTTCCCGTTCCACGTCCGAATCGAGGTAGTTCACGATGTAGAGGTCGACGCGCCCGTCGCCGTTCACGTCCCCGGCCGCGAGACCGACGGCGAACTTCGTGGCGTCGATCCCGCGGGCTTCCGTCACGTCACGGAAGGTCCCGTCGCCGCAGTTCTTCCAGATGGCGGTCCGGCCCAGTCCCGTGACCACGAGGTCCAGCCGCCCCTCGGAATCGAGGTCGACCCACGAGGCCCCCATCGCCCACCCGCAGGAGCGGATCCCCGAACGGGCGGTCACGTCCTCGAACGTGCCGTCGCCCCGGTTGTGGAAGAGCGCCCCGCAGGGGCCGGCGTCGGGGTTCGTCCACTTCGCGACCGATCCCGTGAGGAAGAGGTCGAGGAAGCCGTCGCCGTCGTAGTCGCCCATCGGGGCGGCTCCGCCCATCGTCGCGACCAGGCGGCCGTGCTGCAGGTCGGTCGCGAACTTGAAGCGGACCCCCGCGCGCTTCGTCACGTCGTCGAAGCGGATCTCGGGGGGGGACGCCCGGAGCGGTCCGGCGGCCAGAACGACGGCCAGGGCGAGGCCCGCACCGGTCCCGAGGGGCCGGAAGGAGGTCAATTCGGACGCCCTTCCCGGAGCACCCGGCGGAACGCCTCCGACCCCGTCGGCCGAGTCAGCCACTCGCGGAGGAACGCCGGGTCCGGGTGCGCCTCTCCGGCGGGCGGCGGATAGGCCGACATCCCGTGGAACGGCCACGGCTCCACGGACTGCCCCGTCACCGTGTTCCGGTCGAAGTCCTTGTCCCACCCGTCGGAGATCAGGACCCAGTCCCGCCTCCAGCCCGGCGGCAAGGGGGGGAGCGCCGACGCGTCGTACTCCAGGCGGATGGCGTCCCCTCCCTGGAAGGCGACCCACCGGTCGTCCGCCTTCCCGAGCAGCTCGGTCACCTCTCCGAGGCGCGTCAGCCTTCCCGGGATGTCCTCCCAGAGCGGTCCGGGGGTGACGTCCGCGTGGTCGAAGAGGTGCGGGCCGTCCGGCGTCTCGCGGTAGCGGCGCGAGAATCCGCGCACGGAGAGCGTCGCCTTCGCCGGGGAGAGGGAGGTCGTGACGAGCGGGACCGCCGGGTCGTCCACGGTGAGGAACGCCTCGTCCCAGTAGATCGCGAGGCTCGTCCGGATCCGGACGCGCGGGTCGGCCGGGTCGACGATCCCGGTCAGGTCGACCGGCATCGTCTTGGTCTTCCCCGCCGGGAACCCGAACGACTCCAGGGCCGTCCTCCAGCCGCCCCGTCCGTCCGGGACCTCCAGGATCGGCGCGAGCGGCCGGAGGTCGGCGCGCTGCGAGATCGACACGTTGATCGACGTGTCGGTGTAGAAGATCCAGCCGGTGATGAAGAGGACGACGCGGGCCCCCACGGGGACCTCGCCGAGGTCGAGGACGAGGGAGTGCTCGCCCCGGATCCCCTGGTAGTACGTCTCGGGTCCGGGGTCGACGTAGACCCCGTCCCGGTGCCGGAGCGCCGGGGCCGCGTCCACCGCGGCGCCGTCGGCCTCCGATACGGCGCCCCTCAGCTCGCGGCGGTTCGCCACCGTCCACAGCTTCTTCGGGAGCGCGAACGGGACCATCCGCTCGTTCGGCACGATCCCGGTCCCTGCGGGGTGGTCGACCGCCATCAGCGTGGCCTCGTCGAGGAAGGCGACCTCCCAGAGCTCCTCCGTGTAGTCGAGGAGGAGCTTCCGGCCGGGCGTCTCCCTGAGGAGCGATCCGTCGACGAAGAGCCACTCCCTGGGGACCGCCCCCGCCGTATGGACGCCGTCGAAGAGGAGCCCGAGCGGGGCGTTCCCGAGCGAATCGCTGACGAAGCTCCAGGTCCCGGCTTCCCCGTCGTACGCGTAGACGAACGGGCACGAGCCTTTCAGCTGCTGGATCTCGCGGACGGTGCTCCGCGCCTTCTGGTCGAACGAGTTCTGCGGGACGCCGTTCGTGAAGAGGACCCTGACGACCTCCGCCTTCGTCCGTGTGCCGAGGCCGAAGTGGGTCGGGAGGACGCCCACGGTCTTCGCGACGTAGAGGTCTCCCGCCTTCACCTCGACCTGCGAGCCGACGCCCGCCCGGTTCACCTTCCCCGAGCCGGTCGGGAGCCCTTCGAGGACGACCTCCAGCCACCCGTTCGCGTTGCCGCCGTCGTTCTGGAGGACGATGGTCTTCGCGCCTGACTGGAGGACGAGGTCGAGATCCCCGTCCCGGTCGACGTCGAGGGCGATCATCCTCGATGCGGCCGGAATTCCTCCCGGGAGGATCGGCCAGGACCGGAAGGCGGAGGGCCCCGTACGGCGGAACGCCGCCATTCCCTTCTCGCCCGAGACGACGAGGTCGGGAAAGCCGTCGTTGTCGAGGTCGGCGAGGAGGAGGGTCCGCGGGACGAGGTCGACGACCCGGGCGAGGTCGGCGTTCTCCTCGCGGGCGAACGTGCCGTCTCCTTTGTTGATCAGGACCACCACGCCCTCCTTCGTCAGGACGACGAGGTCCGTCGCCCCGTCGGCGTTGAGGTCGTCGGCAGCCAGCGCGAGCGCGCCCTTCACGCCGAGGACGATCGTCCGGAAGCGTCCCTGCCTCAGGTTCGACCGGAGGACGACGTCACCCCTGGCGTCGATCGCGGCGAGGTCGAGGTCCCCGTCCCGGTCGAAGTCGCCCACGACCGCCTCGCGGGAGGCGAATTCGGGGTCTCCCGTCCCCTGCGTCACGTCGGTCCACGTCCCGTCCAGATTGTTCCGGAGGAGGCGGTCCGCCCGCCCCCCGCCGTAGAGATAGACGTCGAGGTCTCCGTCCAGGTCGAAGTCGAAGAATGCCGCGCCGGTGAAGGGCGCCGGGATCGCGTAGACCTCGGCCTTGCCGCCGTTCTTCAGGTCGACCCGCCGGAGCGTGACCGAGGGGTCCTCGACGGCCAGGGACGACGGCCTGAACGCCACCGCGACCGCCGCGCTCCCCTGGGGACGGAGCGCGCTCTCCAGGCCCGGAGCGAACCAGGCCATCGGCATCCCGACGACGTTCGTCTGGAGCTCGGCGAGCGACTGCTGGTAGCGAGGGGTGACGCGGAGGAGGTTCTCGACGATCCGGGCCTTGAGCGCCCCTTGCTTCAGGTCGCCCTTCTCCACCAGCGCCAACGCCTCGGCGAGGACCTGCTTCACCTTCGGGTCCGCATCCTCCAGGAGGGCCCGGACCTCGGCCAGCTCCTTCCGGACCGAGGCGACGTCTCCCGCCTCGAGTCCCGAAAGGAGCAGCTTCAGCCGGGCCGGGAGGTTCGCGGGAGAGGCGGCCGAGATCTCCCCGAGGGCCTTCCGGCGGGCGTCCTTCTGCTGGGGCGTCTGGGCCGGAAGCGTCTCGATCGACCGGACGAGGCGCCACCTCGACTCGAGGTCCCTGGGATCCAGGGCCGCGGCCCGGGAGAGGGCGGCGCGCGCCTCGTCGGGACGGTTCCTCGCCTCCTCCAGCGCGGCGCGCAGGGCTTCCAGCTCCGCGCCGTTCCCTCCGGCCTTTCTCGCTCGTTCGAGCAGCTTCTCGGCGGCGGCGAAGTCGCCGTCCCGGAGCGCGGCGATCGCGCCGTTGGCCCACGGAAGGGGATCGTCCGGGACCAGCTCCGCGAGGCGGTCGAACGTCTTCCTGGCCTCCTTCGTCCTGCCTTCCTCGAGCTGCGCCAGCCCGAGGTTCCGGGCCGACAGGATTCGCACCGCCCGCTCCGGCGGGAGCGGCGCGGCCGGCGCCGACAGGACGGCGAGGAGCGGAAGGAGGACGAACGGGCTCGACCGACCGGGTCGGCGCGTCCAGTGGCGGTTCGCTTCTTCGGTCACGGCCTGCTCCCCCTCCGTCCGGGCCTCGCGGGACAGCCCCCCGGATCGACCTGGATTATGAATCGGCGGACACCAGGGCATCGGCGAACGCGAGGGCCGTCCGGAACCGGTCCGCCGGCGCCTTGGCGAGGGCGCGGAGGACCGCGTCCCGGACGCTCTCCGGAAGGTCCGGGACAGCCGAGAGATCGTCGGGGACCCGTTCCGAGACGTGCTTCAGCGCCAGGGCCACCGGGTTGTCGGCGAGGAACGGCGGGTGCCCCGTGAAAGCCTCGAACGCGATCACGCCGAGGGAATAGACGTCGCTCTCCACCGAGGCCTTCTCCCCCCGCGAGACCTCCGGGGCCAGGTACTGCGGAGAGCCCAGGATCTGCGAGTCGAGCGTGATTCCTGGTCCGCTCGTATCCCGCGCGAAACCGAGATCCAGGATCGAGACCGCGCCCGACTCCCGGACCATCAGGTTCGACGGCTTCAGGTCGCGGTGGAGAATCCCCGCCTCGTGAGCCGCGTGGGTGCCGATGGACGCGCCTCTCACGATCCCGGCGGCGCACGCGGGCTCGAGCCCCATCGCCCCCTCCTCGTCGAGGATCGCCCGGAGCGTCCGGCCCGGGACGTACTCCATCTCGATGAAAGGGGCCGTTCCGACCGTTCCGAAGCCGTAGGCCCTGGCCACCGCGGGGTGGTCGATCTTCAGGTTGATGGCGACCTCCAGCCGGAAGCGGGCCAGCAGCTCTCCGTAGTCGGCTCCGGGCCTCGGGGCGAACACCTTGATCGCGAGGATGCGGCCGGTGTCGCGATCGAGAGCCTTGAAGACGGCTCCCGTCCTGCCTCGCCCCAGCGTCTCGACGTACCGGTACCGGGAAACTCCCTCGAAGAAGCGCTCCCTCAGGGCTTCGAGCTCCATCGTCCTCCCCCGCCCGGCACGGGCGGCTCCAACCTTACCAGCGCCCGACTCCGTCCGGCGGCCTCTCCTTCCCCCGGGACGGAAGGGCGAGGGCGCCCCCGCTCACGTCGTCCCCCCGGCCGGACCCGAATTTGCGTATCCTCTGGTGAAGGAGACGCCATGAAGGTCTTCGTCACCGGGGCCACCGGATACATCGGAAGGGCCGTCCTGACCGCCATCCATCGCGCCGGGCACTCCGTCGTCGGGCTCGCTCGAGAGAAGGAGCGGGCCGTCGCGACGCCGGGACCCGGCCTCGAGTGGGTCATCGGGAACCTGCGCGATGCCAGGACGTACGCCTACGAGGCGTCGAGCTGCGACGCGATCGTTCACCTGGGCGCCGACATGAGCAGCTTCGCCACGGTGGACCGGATCTCCGTGGAGACGCTCCTCTCCGCCGCGGCGAAGGGGGAGACGAAGAAGGTCCTCGTCTACACCTCGGGGGTCTGGGTGTTCGGAGAGACCGGCGAGACGGCGGCTGACGAGGACTCCCCTCTCAACCCCCCGCCGCTGGTCGCCGCCCGCGCGCAGCACGAGGAGCTGGTCCTCGCGGCCGCGACCGGTCTGCTCACGACCGCGGTCGTCCGGTCCGGGATCGTCTACGGGGGGCGCGGCGGCATCGTCTCCGGCTTCTTCGCCGACGCCGTCTCGAAGGGCCGCCCGACCGTCGTGGGAGACGGGAACAACCGGTGGGCCGGCGTCTACCTCGGCGACCTCTGCGACCTCTACGTCCGCCTGCTGGAGTCGGCCTTCTCCCCGGCGGTCCAGGAGCTCGCCCCCGGGGAACGGGTCTTCCATGCCGTCGCGGCCCCTGCCGAGACCGTCTCCTCGATCGCGCGCGCCGCGAGCCGGGCGGCCGGCCAGGAAGACACCGTGCACTACTGGTCGCTGGAGGAGGCCCGGGAGACGCTCGGGTCGTACGCCGACGCCCTCGCCCTCGACCAGGACGTCGTCTCGAAGCGGTCGGAGGCCGTGCTCGGCTGGAGACCCCGCATCAGGGGATTCGTTCCGAACGCCCCGGACCTGTTCGAGGAGTGGAAGGCCGGGGCCTAGACGCCGGCGGACGCCGCTCTCACCCGGCGCCTGACCGACATCCTCTCCCCATCGCGAACCTCGCGGCAGTCGCGGGAACGACGCGGCTGAAAGTTGGCGCGGGCTCGCCGCTCGCGCCGGAAGGACCAGTCCGGATGAAGAAACGTGTCTCCATCGCAGGGGCGACCGGGTACTCGGGGGGAGAGCTGACCGCGCTTCTCTTCAAGCACCCTTCCGCCGAGATCGTGGGGGTCTTCTCGTCGGCCAGCGGGAAGGAGACCCCGTTCGGCCGGCTCCACCCCTCGCTCCGGAAGTCACAGGGCCCGCCCGTTCTCCCCCTGTCGGCCGAGGCGGTCCTCGGGGCTTCTCCCGACGCGGTCTTCCTCGCGACCCCGAACGAGGTCTCGGCCGAGATCGCCCCCGTTCTCCTCGAGGCCGGCGTCACCGTCATCGACCTCGCCGGCTCGTTCCGCCTCCGCGACGCGGCCGCCTATCCCGGCTGGTACGGCTTCGCGCATCCCGCCCCCGCGCTTCTCGGGCAGGCGGTTTACGGCCTGACCGAATGGTGCGGCGAGGAGCTGCGGGGAGCCAGGCTCGTCGCGAACCCCGGGTGCTACCCGACCTCGGTCCTCCTGGCCCTGAAGCCGCTCCGCCCCTTTCTCGACCTGTCTCTCCCGCTCGTCTGCGACAGCAAGAGCGGCGTCTCGGGCGCCGGCAAGAAGAGCGACCTCGCCTTCTCCTTCACCGAGCTGGCCGGGAACTTCAAGGCGTACGGGGTGTCGGGGCACCGGCACGAGCCGGAGATGCGGCAGGAGCTGGGCGTCCCGGCGGACGCCCCGTTCAGCTTCGTCCCCCACCTCCTCCCGGTCGCCCGTGGGATCCTCTCCACCATGCACGTCACCTTCGCCCGCGCGGTGACGGGAGCGGAGGTCTCGGCCCTGTTCGACGCCTCCTACTCCTCCGCACCGTTCGTCTCCGTCCTCCCGGAAGGAAGCCTCCCCGAGCTGGCCGACGTCGTCCAGACTCCCCGGGCCGCGATCGGGTTCGTCCTGAAGGGGGGCGGGCGGCGCGCCGTGGTGGTCTCGGTGATCGACAATCTCCTGAAGGGGGCTGCCTCGCAGGCGGTCCAGAACTTCAACCGCGTCTTCTCGTTCGACGAGAAGGAGGGGCTTTCATGAACGCGTCCGCGCCGCTCAGCGTCGTCAAGCTGGGGGGAAGCCTCCTCGAGGACGCCACGATGCGCGGCCAGGCGCTGGAGGCGATCGCGACCGCTTTCACCTCCGGCGAGCGGCTCGTGATGGTCCACGGAGGAGGCAAGGAGATCGACCGGAACCTGGCCGTCCTGGGGATCCCGAAACGGACCCAGGGGGGACTCCGGATCACCGACCCGGCCACCCTCGACGTGGTCGTCTCGGTCCTCTCCGGGACGGTCAACAAGGGGCTGGTCGGCCAGCTCCAGGAGCGCGGCGTCGTGGCGGCCGGCCTGTCGGGAGCCGACGGCGGGACGCTCTTCGCCGAGTTCCACCCGCCGGTGGAAGGGGTCGACCTCGGCTTCGTCGGCCGCGTCGTCTCGTGCAGCCCGGCGCTCGTCGAGGCGATCCTCGGGGCGGGGCTCCTCCCCGCCGTCGCCTCGATCGCCCTGGGGCGCGACGGTGTCCTCCTGAACGTCAACGCCGACTCGGCGGCGTCGGCCCTCGCCGGCGCCCTGAAGGCGCACCGGCTCGTCTTCCTGACCGACGTCGAGGGGGTGAAGGACGCCTCCGGCAACGTCCTCGACCGCCTCACCGCCGCGGAGATCCGCTACCTTCTCGGCTCGTCGGTGATCACCGGGGGGATGCGCCCCAAGCTGCAGGCCTGCCTCGAGGCCCTCGAGGCGGGCGTCGGCGAGGTGATCATCGCCGGGCCCGCACGCCACACCACCGTCCTCGTCGACGGAAAGGGAGGGACCCACCTTGTCGCTGCCTGAGCTGACGCCGCAGGAGGTCGAGTCGAAGGACTCGGCGTTCATCCTCGGAACCTACGCTCGCACCTCGTTCCACCCGCGCCGCGGGAAGGGAGCCCAGCTCGTCGACGCGGACGGGAAGGTCTACTGGGACCTCCTCGCCGGCATCGCGGTCAACGCGCTCGGCTACTCCCACCCCCGTCTCGTCCGCGCGATGAAGGAGGAGGCGTCGGGCCTCACCCACGTCTCGAACCTCTACTACCAGCGGGCGCAGGTCCTCCTCGCCGAGAAGCTGATCGCCGCCTCCGGGATGGCGAAGGTCTTCTTCTGCAACAGCGGAACCGAGGCGATCGAGGCGTCGCTGAAGTTCGCGCGGCTCGCTACCCCCGGCCGTCACGGGGTCGTGGCGTTCACCGGGAGCTTCCACGGCCGGACCTTCGGCGCCCTCTCGATGACCGGCAACGAGGGGTACCGGACCCCGTTCGAGCCGCTCGTCCCGGGAGCCTGCTTCATCGCCCCCGGCGACGTCGCCGCCCTCGAGGCCGCCGTGGACGAGACGACGTCGGCGATCGTCATGGAGCCGATCCAGGGCGAGGGGGGGATCGTCCCCTTTTCCGACGCCTTCCTGCAGGCGGCGCGGGCCGCCGCCGACCGCGTCGGCGCGGCGCTGGTCCTGGACGAGATCCAGTCGGGCCTCGGGCGCACCGGCTCGCTCTTCGTCTTCCAGCAGAAGGGCATCGTCCCCGACATGGTGACGCTCGCGAAGCCGCTCGGAGGCGGACTCCCGCTCGGCGCGGTCCTCGTCACCGAGCGGATCGCCTCCTTCCTCAAGCCGGGACACCACGGGACGACGTTCGGCGGCAACCCGGTCGCCTGCCGGCTCGGCTACGAGCTCTTCTCGGAGCTCCAGGAGAAGGACTACCCCGCGAAGGTGGCCGCGCTCGGAGCCTGGTTCGGGCGGCGCCTCGGGAAGCTGAAGAAGTCCGCGCCCGGCATCGTCGACGTCCGCGGCACCGGGCTGATCTGGGGAATCGAGCTGGACCGGGAAGCCGGCCCCGTCGCCAGGGCCCTCCTCCAGAAGGGCTTCGTCGTCGGGACGGCGCGGAAGAACGTCCTCAGGCTCCTCCCCCCGTACGTCGTGCCGAAGAAGGCCCTCGCCGCCTTCGTGGACGCCCTCGAAGTCACCCTGAAGGAGGAAGTGAAGTGAACGCGGAAAAGAAGAAGAGCGCGAAGAAGGTCGCCCTCGCCTACTCGGGAGGGCTCGACACGTCGGTCATCATCCCCTGGCTGAAGGAGAACTACGGCTGCGAGGTCGTGGCCGTCGCGGTCGACGTCGGGCAGGCCGAGGAGACCGACGGCCTCGAGGCCAAGGCGCGGAAGACCGGCGCCGTCGACTTCCACCTGATCGACGCCCGCGAGGAGTTCGCCCGCGACTTCGTCTTCCCGGTCCTGAAGGCGGGGGCGATCTACGAGCGGGACTACCTCCTCGGGACCGCCATCGCCCGCCCGCTGATCGCGCACAAGCAGGTCGAGATCGCCCTGGCGACGGGATGCGACGCCCTCTCCCACGGCTGCACCGGAAAGGGGAACGACCAGGTCCGGTTCGAGCTGGCCTACTCGACGCTCGCGCCCGAGCTCCGGATCATCGCCCCCTGGAGGGAGTGGACGATCCGCTCGCGCGAGGACGCGATCGACTACGCGAAGGCCCGCGGGATCCCGGTCCCGGTGACGAAGAAGGACCTCTACTCCCGCGACCGGAACCTCTGGCACATCTCACACGAGGGGGGTCCTCTCGAGGAGCCCGGGTTCGAGCCCGAGGAGTCGATGTTCAAGCTGACGACGGACCCGGAGAAGGCGCCCGACAAGCCGGAGCGGGTGACGATCGGCTTCGTCAAGGGGATCCCGGTCTCGGTGAACGGCGAGACGCTCTCGCCCGCCACCCTGATCGAGAAGCTGAACGTCCTCGGCGGGCGGCACGGCGTCGGCCGCGTCGACGTCGTCGAGAACCGGCTGATCGGCATCAAGTCGCGCGGCGTCTACGAGACCCCGGGAGGGACGATCCTGGTCCAGGCGGTCAAGGCGCTCGAGTCGCTGACCCTCGACCGCGACGCGATGCACGAGAAGGAGCGCCTCGCGATCCGGTACGCCGAGCTCGTCTACTACGGGCAGTGGTACTCGCCGCTGAAGGAGGCCCTCGACTCGTTCATGGACAAGCTCGCCGAGAACGTCACGGGCGAAGCCACGATCAAGCTCTTCAAGGGAACGGCGACGGTGATCGGCCGGACCTCTCCCTACGCGCTCTACTCGCACAAGCTCGCCTCCTTCGACATGACCGGCTACACGCCGCAGGACGCGGAAGGGTTCATCCGGCTCTTCGGCCTCCCGACCATGGGGCGGAAGCGCCTGTCGGCCTCCCCGCTCCCGGCCGTCGTGGCAGGAGAGGGCTGACCCCGGTGTCGCCGTCGCTCTGGGGGGGCCGGTTCTCGGCCCCCCCCGCCGAGGTCCTGAAGCGGTTCAACGACTCCCTCTCGTTCGACCGTGCCCTCCTCGCGGAGGACGTGGCCGGCTCGGTCGCCTGGGCCCGGGCGCTCGAGAAGGCCGGGGCGCTCACCCCGGCCGAGACGAAGAAGCTCGTGCGCGGGCTGGAGACGATCGCGAGGAGGGCCGCGGAAGACCCCGAATCCGTCCCGCGGGGCGGGCACGAGGACGTCCACTCGTACGTCGAGACGACCCTCTTCGCCACGGTCGGCGAGGTCGCCGGCAAGCTCCATACGGGCCGCTCGCGGAACGACCAGGTGGCGACCGACCTCAGGCTCTGGCTGAAGGGGGCGATCGCGGAGGCGCGAGGCGACCTCCTCGGCCTCGCGGCGATGCTCGCGTCGAGGGCCGGGGAGGAGGCCGCGACGCCGCTGCCCGGGTACACGCACCTGAAGCGGGCCGAGCCCGTGACCTTCGGCCACTGGTGTCTCGCCTACGTCGAGATGCTCCTCCGGGACGCCGACCGGCTGGACGCGGCCCTGAAACGGGGGGACGAGTGCCCGCTCGGGGCCGGGGCGCTCTCGGGCACGCCCGTCGCCATCGACCGCGAGGCGCTCGCCCGCTCGCTCTCCTTCGCCCGGCCGACGGCGAACTCGCTCGACGCGGTCTCCGACCGCGACCTGGGCGCCGACTACCTGTACGGCGCGGCGCTGCTGCTGGGGCACCTCTCCCGGATGGCCGAGGACCTGATCTTCTTCCAGACCGACGAGTGCCGTTTCGTGGAGCTCCCCGACGCGCTCTCGACCGGCTCGTCCCGGATGCCCCAGAAGAAGAACCCCGACGTCCTGGAGCTGGTGCGCGGACACGCGGGGCGCGCGATCGGCGAGCTGACGGGGTTCCTCGCCCTGACGAAGGGGATCCCGCTGGCCTACGACAAGGACCTGCAGCTGGACAAGGAGCCGCTCTTCCGGACGCGCGAGACGCTCGCCCTCGCGCTCGCCGCGCTCTCGCCGCTGGTCGGCGGGCTGAAGCTCCACCGCGAGAGGATGGCGGAGGCGGCGGCGGACGAGCGGCTCCTCGCCACGGCGCTGGCCGACGCGCTGGCGAGGCGGGGCATCCCGTTCCGGACCGCCCACGAGATCGTCGGGAAGCGGTTCGCCGAGGCGGAGCGCGCCGGCCGGAGCCTCCGCGACCTGGGCCCGACGGACGAGATCACCGAGGAGGACCTCGACGCGGTCGACCTCGAGCGGGTCCTCGCGCGACGGGACGTCGTCGGCGGGACGGCGCCCCGGCGCGTCGCCCGGGCGGCGCGGGCCGCCTCCGCCCGAATTGCCCGGCTGGCCCGGGAGACCGCCCCGGGTGGAAAGGGACGGAATCGATGAAGCTCCCGAAGGGATTCACCGCGTCGGGGGTCGAGGCCGGCCTGAAGAAGGGCCGGCCCGACGTCGCGCTGATCGTGGCGGAGGAGGGCGCCAGCGCCGCCGCCCTCTTCACCCGGAACCTCTTCCTCGCGGCGCCGGTCGTCCTCTCGAAGGCCTCGTTGAAGAAGTCGCGCGGCCGGGTCCGGGGGGTCGTCGTCAACGCCGGCTGCGCGAACGCGGTCACCGGCGCCGAGGGGATGGCCGCCGCGAGCCGGGTCCAGGAGGCCGCCTCCGGGCTCCTCGGGTGCCGGCCGGAAGAGGTCTTCGTCGCCTCCACCGGTGTGATCGGAGTCGTTCTGCCGGACGAGCTGGTCCGGGGGGCGCTGCCCGGCGCGGTGGCCGGGCTCTCCGCCTCGGGGCTCGAGGCGGTCTCCCGCGCGATCCTGACGACCGACGTCGGTCCGAAGGTCGCGGAGGCCTCCTTCGCGTGGAACGGCAGGAAGGGGCGCGTCGTCGGCGTGGCGAAGGGGGCCGGGATGATCCACCCCAACATGGCCACGATGCTCGCGTTCCTGATGACCGACGCGCCGGCCTCCCCTCCGTTTCTCCGGGAGGTCCTCGCGGGGGCGACCGAGGAGAGCTTCAACGCGATCTCGGTCGACGGCGACACCTCGACGAACGACACGGTTCTCCTGCTCGCGTCGGGCCAGCTGGGCGGACCGGCGATGACCTCGCGCGCGGAGGCGCAGGGCTTCGTCCGGGCCGTCACGAAGGTCTGCCGGGACCTCGCCTGGATGATCGTCCGGGACGGCGAGGGGGCCGCCCGCGTGATGGAGATCGACGTCCGGGGCGCCAGGAGCGCCCGCGACGCAAAGCTCGCCGCCCACGCGGTAGCGACCTCCCCGCTCGTGAAGACGGCCCTCGCCGGGGGCGACCCGAACTGGGGCCGGATCCTCGCCGCGGTCGGACGGAGCGGGGCCCGCTTCTCCCCCTCGAGGACCTCCCTCACCGCCGGCTGCCTGAAGCTGGTGGAACGGGGCATGCCGCTCCCCTACTCCGAGCGCGCGGCGGCCAGGATCTTCCTGGGGGAGCGCGTCCCGCTCTTGATCTCGCTCGGAAGCGGTCCGGGCCGCGCGAAGCTCCTCTCGTGCGACCTGGGGCACGCCTACGTCACGCTGAACGCCGACTACCGGTCCTGAAGCGAGGTCGCTTCGCGCCTCGCCGAGGGCGGCCAATATCGATCGGGAAACCCGAGGCCGGGTTTCCCGCGGCCCCACGGGCCTCCCTTCCACGCCCAGGAAAGGGGCGCCCGGCACCGTTGAGAGGACCGCGTCGAATCGATCGGCTCCGCCCTTGAAAAGCGGGTGGCGGAGGACCCATATTGAGATGGGCCGCATGGCATCGCCAGGCGACCCAGAGCATACCGAGGGCGCCTTTTCCCTCCGTACCCCAAATCCGCTCGAGCGGAGCGAGGCGCCCGAAACGGAAGGCCGGGCTCGGGGTTGCCCGGTCTTTTGGTCTTCGACCCTTTTTCCCCTTTTTCCTCTTTTTCCCCCTGTCTCTCGCTCCGACCGGACGGGGCGCGGCGAGATCGACAGCGAAAGGAGAGCTCGATGAGATCGAGGCCTCTCGGAGGCCGGCCGGTGATGGTGGTGGATGGCGCCAGGACTCCGTTCCTCAGGTCCCAGACCGGCTTCGACGGTCTGATGGCTTACGAGCTGGGGGCCATGGCGGTCTCGGGTCTGCTCGCCAGGACCGGCCTCGACCCGGCGGTCGTCGACCGGCTCATCTTCGGGACCGTCATCGCCGACACGTCGACGTCGAACCTCGCGCGGGAGGTCGGCCTCGTCGCCGGGCTCCGGAAGGAAACCCCCGCCAACACGGTCACGGCCGCGTGCATATCCTCCAACGTCGCCATCTCGAACGGGGCGGAGGCGATCGCGGCCGGGAGCGTGGACGTCGTCGTCGCGGGCGGAGCGGAGACCCTCTCCGACGTCCCGATCCGCTTTCGCAAGCCCGTCCGGAGGCGGCTGATCCAGAGCCAGAAGGCGAGAGGCCTCGGCGCCACCCTGAAGCTACTCCGGGGCCTCCGGCTCTCCGACCTCCTCCCCGAGGTCCCGGCCCTGGCCGAATTCTCGACCGGCCTCTCCATGGGCCAGAACGGCGAGCGTCTCGCGAAGCGGCTGGGGATCGGCCGGGAGGAGCAGGATGCCTTCGCCCTCGCCTCCCACCACCGGGCGGCGAAGGCCGCGCTGGACGGCCTCCTCGCGAGCCAGATCGTCCCCGCCTCCGTGCCTCCGTCGTTCGTCCCCGTCGCCTCCGACAACGGGGTCCGGGGCGACACCACGCTCGAGAAGCTCTCGAAGCTCCCCGCCGCCTTCGACCGCCGCTTCGGCACGGTGACCGCGGGGAACAGCTCCTTCCTCACCGACGGGGCGGCGGCGTGTCTCCTGGCCGACGAGGAGAGCGCCCTCCGGCTCGGCCTGACTCCCCTAGCGCGGATCGTCGCGTTCTCGTACGTCGCGATGGACCCGCTGGAAGAGCTCCTCCTCGGTCCGGTCGTCTCGATCCCGCCCGTCCTCGACGCGGCCGGCCTCGCGCTCTCCGACATCGGGGTCTTCGAGATCCACGAGGCGTTCGCGGCGCCGGTCCTGGCGGTCCAGAAGCTCCTCGGGGACGAGACGTACTGCCGGACCCGCCTCGCGCGCTCCGGGGCGGTCGGTTCCATCCCCTCCGCGGCGCTCAACGCGTGGGGCGGCTCGCTCTCGATCGGGCACCCGTTCGGCGCGACCGGCGCCCGGCTGGTCACCACCTGCGCCCGGCGGCTCCACCACGAGAAGAAGCGGTACGGCCTCGTGACCGCGTGCGCCGCCGGCGCGCTCGGGCACGCGCTCGTCCTCGAGAGGGTGTGAGGCATGGACCTCGACGCGAAGAAGTGCTTCTCTTTCGACCTCCGCCCCGACGGCGTCGCCGTCCTGACGTTCGACACCCCGGGCAGCCCGGTGAACATCCTGTCGCGGGAGGTCCTCTCCGAGGTCGCGGGGCTCATCGCGAGGGTGGAGTCCGACCCCTCCGTCCGGGCCGCCGTCCTGGCCAGCGGGAAGCGCGACAGCTTCGTGGCGGGCGCCGACCTCGGCCAGGTCCTCGCGATGGAGACGGCCGAGGAGGGGGCGGCGTTCTCCCGGGAGGGACACCGGATCCTCGACCGGATCGAGCGGAGCCCGAAGCCGATCGTCGCCGCGATCCACGGGCCGGCCCTGGGCGGCGGGCTCGAGGTGGCCCTCGCCTGCCGGTACCGGGTCGCCTCGGACCACCCGAAGACCGTCCTGGCGCTGCCCGAGGTGATGCTGGGTCTCCTCCCGGGCGGCGGCGGGACCGAACGCCTCCCCGGGCGGGTGGGCCTGCCGGCGGCGCTCCCGATGCTCCTGACCGGCCAGCGTCTCCGCGCGAGGCAGGCGCTGAAGGCCGGGCTCGTCGACCTGCTCACCTCCCCCGGCGGGATCGTGGAGACCGCGGCGAAGGCCGCCCTCGCCCTCGCGGACGGGTCGCTGAAGCCGGGAGCGCGAAAGAGGGGGCTCCTCGAGCGGCTCGCCTCGGCACCGATCTTCCGGGGGCTCGTCCTGGCGAAAGCGCGGAAAGAGGTCCTCCGGAAGACGCTGGGGCTCTACCCCGCTCCGCTGTCGATCCTCGAGGCGGTCGGCGCCGGGCTTTCCGGAAGCCGGTCGGAGGGGCAGGAGGCCGAGTCGGTCCTCTTCGGGCGGCTGGTCGCCGACCCCGGCTCGAAGAACCTGATCCGGCTGTTCGACTCGATGACCGCGCTCAAGAAGAGTCCGGGAGGGGCCTCGCCGCGGCCCGTGAGGCGGCTGGCGGTCCTCGGGGCCGGCCTGATGGGGGAGGGAATCGCCGCCGTGTCGCTCCCTCTCGTGCCGGTCGTGCTGAAGGACGTCGCCGAGGGCTCCCTCGGACGCGCCGCGAAGAGCCTCCACCGAAGCCTCGGCAAGCGCGTCCGGTCGGGGGCCATCCCGCGCTCCGAGCGGGACCGTCAGTGGTTCGGCCTGACGCCGACGACCGACCCCTCGCTCGTCGGCCGTGCCGACCTCGTCATCGAGGCGGTCTTCGAGGAGCTCTCCCTCAAGAGGAAGGTCCTGGCCGAGTGCGAGACGTTCCTCTCTCCCTACGCGGTCTTCGCCTCGAACACCTCGGCCCTCCCGATCGGCTCCATCGCCGCCGGGGCGAAGCACCCGGAGCGGGTGCTGGGGATGCACTACTTCTCGCCCGTCCCGAAGATGCCGCTCCTGGAGATCGTCGTGGCCGAGCGGACCGCCCCGTGGGCCGTCGACACGGCGCGCGCCTTCGGCGTCGCCCAGGGAAAGACCGTCATCGTCGTGAAGGACTCGCCGGGCTTCTACACGACCCGGATCCTCGCCCCGCTCCTGAACGAGGCGATCGTCCTCCTCGACGAGGGGGCCGAGGTGGAGGCGCTCGACCGGGCCCTCCGGCAATTCGGCTTCCCCGTCGGCCCCGCGACGCTGATGGACGAGGTCGGCATCGACGTCGCCGCGCACGTCTCCCACGACCTCGGGGAGGCGTTCGGCGCGCGCTCTCTCTCGCCGTCGCCGACGCTCGCGAAGCTGGCGGAAGGCGGGTGGCACGGCAGGAAGAACGGGAAGGGGTTCTACCGGTACGGCGAGGCGGCCTCGAGGAGGAAGGAGGTCAACCCGGAGGTCTACTCGTTCTTCGGCGGCCCGTCCCGAAAGAAATTCGACCCCGCGGAGATGGCCGACCGGCTCGCCCTCCTGATGCTCAACGAAGCGGTCTGGTGCCTGGGCGAGGGAGTCCTGGCCTCGGCACGGGACGGGGACGTCGGGGCGATCCTGGGCCTGGGCTTTCCCCCGCTGCGCGGCGGGCCGTTCCGGTACGCCGACTCGCTGGGTGCCCGCACGGTGACGGACCGGATGAAGGAGCTGGCCGACCGGCACGGGCCTCGGTTCTCTCCCGCCCCGCTCCTGGTCGAAATGGCAGGCTCGGGCGGTGCCCGCTTCCATCCGTAGGGGGCGAAGCTCGGGCGGCGCGGGATCGAGGCCTCGTGGCAGGACCTCCTCGAAGGAATGTACGCTCGGGGGGCGGAGGAGCAGGCATGAAGTCGATCTACTTCGGCGAGGAGCACGAGCTCTTCCGCCAGACGGTCCGTCAGTTCGTCGAGAGCGAGGTGGCTCCCCACGCCGACGAATGGGAGGCCGCCCGGCGGATTCCCCGGTCGATCTGGCGGCGGATGGGCGAGGTGGGGTTCCTGGGAATCCTCTTCCCGGAGGCGCTGGGCGGGTCGGGGGCAGGCCTCTTCCACGCTCTGTCATTCCTCGAGGAGCTCCCGCGGTCGCGGATGGGCGGCTTCTGCGCGGCCGTCTCCGTCCAGCAGTTCATCGCCACCGGCGCCCTCTTCCGCCGTGGCACCGACGCCCTCCGGGAGCGCTACCTCGTCCCGTCGATCAGGGGAGAGAAGGTTGGCGCGATCGCCATCTCGGAGCCGGACGCCGGCTCGGACGTCGCGGCGATCCGGACTTCCGCCGTCCGGGACGGGGACGAGTGGGTGATCGACGGGGCCAAGACCTGGATCACGAACGGCGTGGAGGGCGATTTCTACGTCGTCGCCGTCAAGACCGACCGCGACGCGGGGACCGGCGGCATCAGCCTGATCGCGATGGACTCCGACCTCCCGGGGATCCGGACCAACCGGCTCCAGAAGATGGGGTGGCACTCCTCCGACACGGCCGAGATCGTCTTCGAGGGGGTCCGCGTCCCGGCGGCGAACCTGATCGGCCGCGTGAACCGCGGCTTCTACTACATCATGGAGACGTTCGCCGTCGAACGGCTCGTGACGGCCGCGATCGGCATCGGGAGCTCGATCCTCGCGCTCGAGGAGACCCGCAGGTACATGGAGAGCCGGACGGCCTTCGGGCGCCCGCTGAATCGGTTCCAGGCGCTGCGCCACCGGCTCGCGGACCTCGCGACCGAGCTGGAGGCGGCCCGGCAGCTCGTCTACCACACCGCGTGGCTCCTCGAGAACGGAGAGAGCGCCATCCGCGAGTCGGCCATGTCCAAGCTCCTCGCGACCGAGCTGAACAAGCGGCTCGTGGACGATTGCCTCCAGTTCTTCGGGGCCTGCGGCTACGTCGAGGAATACCCGATGGAGCGCTTCTACCGGGACGCGCGCGTCTCGACGATCGTGGCCGGGACGAGCGAGATCATGCGGGAGATCGTCGGGAAGACCGACCTCGACGGCGTCGTCTTCGGGCCCGTCGAGGACGAGGTCTCCCCTGCGCCCCCCCCTTCGCCGGGCGCGCCGGCCTTCCCTGCGGCCCCCGCCCTCCCGGCGCCTCTTCCGGCCCCGGACGGCCTCGCCGGCTTCTTCCGCTCTCTCCCGTCCCGGGTCCGCCCCGAGAAGACCGCCGGCTGGAAGAGCCGGTTCCACTTCCGGTTCAAGGGCTCGAGCCACCCGGAGTGGACCGTCGTGATCGACGGCCCGTCCGTGACCGTGGCGGAGGGGCTCGACGGCGCGGCCGACTGCGTCGTCCAGTCGTCGGAGAAGGTCTACCTCGGCATCGAGAGCGGCAGTCAAAGCGCCGAGACGGCGTTCCTGATGGGCAAGGTGAAGGTCTCGAACCTGAGCGAGATGATGAAGTACGTGAAGGCCTTCCGGCCGGTGGCCGGGACGCCGGGAAGGCAGTGACCAGATGACCGCTCCGCTCCCACTCTCGGGGACCCTCGTCGTCGACGTCTCCAGGATGCTCCCCGGGGCCGTCCTCGTTCGCACCCTCCTCGACCTGGGCGCCCGGGTGATCAAGATCGAGGACCCCTCGGGCGGCGACTACATGCGTTCGACCCCTCCGCTCGTGGAGGGGGTCGGGGCGGGCTTCCACGCGTTCTTCTCCGGGGCCGAGTCGGTGACGCTCGACCTCCGGTCGCCGCACGGGACGTCGGCCCTCCGGACTCTCGCCCGGCACGCGGACGTCCTCCTGGAGAGCTTCCGCCCCGGAACGCTCGAGAAGTGGGGGCTCGGGCTGGAAGCTCTTCGCGCCCGCCACCCGATGCTCGTCACCTGCTCCCTTCCGGGATTCCCGGCGGCCGGGAGCTGGAGAGACCGGGTCGGGCACGACCTGAACGTCGTGGCCGCCACGGGCCTGCTCGCCCGGCTTCCCGGCGCGGGCGTCCCCGGAGTCCAGGTGGCGGACGTCGGGACCGGCCTCCAGGCGGCCACCGCCGTCCTCGGGGCGCTCCTCCTGCGGGCGCGGACCGGCCGGGGTTCCCACGTGGAGCAGCCGCTCGTGACCGGGCCGCTCCCGTTCCTCACCTGGGCGATGGCCGACGCCCGCGCAGGGGGCGGCGGCGTCCTCGACGACGTCCTCGTCGGACGCTCCCCCTGCTACCGGCTCTACGGCTGCGCGGACGGCACCGCGCTGGCGGTGGGAACGCTCGAGCCGAAGTTCTGGGTGGGGTTCGTCGAGGCGATCGGTCTCCCTCACCTGGCGGGCGAAGGGCTCGACACCGGTCCCCGCGGCGAGGCGGCGACCGCCGAGGTGGCAGGAACGCTGCTCACCTTCCCGGCGGCTCACTGGGTGGAGATGGGCGCCCGGCTCGGCCTTCCGCTGAGCGAGGTCCTCGCGGTTTCGGCAGCGCTCCGGGAAGAGTGGATCCCGTCCGGCGCGGACCTCCGGGGCCCGGCCCTCGGCAGCGCCACCTCCCGGGTACTCGCGGAGTTCGGCGCCCCCGGAGACGCGGCCCGTTGAAGCTTAGCCGGACGTTCCGGTTCTCCGGGGTGCTGACCGTTCTCGCGATCGGTCTGCTCGTCGTCCTTCACGGCCCGTCGGGGCATGGGTTCCTCGGGGCCCTGGCCGTCGTCCTCGTCGTCCTCGCCGGACCCGTCTTCGCCGTGAGCGCCATGCGACACCTCGTCCGCGGTCTCCTCTGGCGCGTCGGGAGCCGGCTCCTCGTCTCGTACTTCCTGATCGGCGTCCTCCCGATCCCGTTCGTCCTCGGCTTCCTCTTCGGGGGAACGCTCGTCTTCTGCGGCCAGCTCGCGGGCCGGCGGGTCGACGCGGCGCTCCGGGGCGAAGCACGGGCTCTCTCCACCCTCGGCCGAGAGGCCGCGGCCTTCGGCAGCGGAGAGCGAAGAGCCCGTCTCGACGCGCTCAGGAAGGAGCGCGCCGCGGATCTGCCGGAATTCGAGTACGTCTTCGTCCCCGCCTCCGGCCCGGCCGAGTCCAGCTCGGCGCTCCCCGCCGGAAGACTCGCGATCACGCGCGGCAAGGAGGCCCCGCTCTCCCTCGCGCGGTGGAAGAAGACCGTCTACCTCGTCGCGGGGGCTCCGGTCGACGGGGGGCGGTTGATGCTGGGGCTCCCGCTCGGGTCCGCGCTGGCCGGTCGCCTGGAGGCGACGACCGGCGTCACGGTCGGCTTCTCGACAGCCGTTTCGACGCCGAAGCAGGGCGACGGGAAGCCCCCTCGCCAGCGGCAGGACGGCTCCGGCGAGGCTTTCATCACGGCGGGCGACGAGAACGTGACGTTCGAGCCGCTCGGGTCGGACGCCCCCCCCCAGGCCGCCTCTCCGGCCCGCCTCGTCGACCGCGAATGGGTCCACTGGATCTTCGCCGTCGACACGCCGATCCGGGACTGGGAGTCGGGAGAGACGATACCCGGCGGGCGGCTCGCCCTGACCCTCCGCTCGTCGATCGGCCGCGAGCTCCGCGCCCTCTTCGGGGACGCCCGGATCGGGGAGGGACGGGGATCCGAGACCGGGACGATCGTCCTCCAGGTGATGATGGCGATGGCCCTCTTCACCCTCGGGATCTACCTCGTCGCCCTCCTGATCGCCGGCCTCCTGGTCCTCCGGATCGCCCGCGCCACCGGGCGCCTCTCGAAGGGATTCGCCGCAATCGACCGGGGCGACTTCGCCGCCCGCGTGTCGCTCCGGGGACGCGACCAGCTCGCGGAGCTGATGGAGAGCTTCAACCAGATGGCCTCGCACCTCCAGGCGAGCGTCTCGGAGAAGGCGTCCCACGAGGTGATCGAGCGGGAGCTGGAGACCGCCAGGACTCTCCAGCGCCGGCTGCTTCCGCCGCTCGATTTCTCGTTCCCCGGCCTGCAGATCTCCGTCGACTTCCGGCCCGCCTCCGCGATCGGCGGCGACTTCTACCACTTCCTCTCGGAGAGCCCCGATCGGCTGACCGTGGTGGTGGCCGACGTTTCGGGCCACGGGCTCTCCACCGGGATCGTCATGGCCTCGGCGAAGGCGTCTCTGTCCGCGTTCGCCACGACGAGCCGGGATTCGATCGCCGTCGTCTCCGCCCTCGACGAGGAGATCCGGCGGACGACCGACTCCCGGACCTTCGTCACGCTCGGACACCTCCGCTTCCTCTTCGACGAGGAGGCGGTCGAGTTCACGAATGCCGGGCACCTCTACCCCTACCGCGTCGAGCCGCTCGGCTCCGTCAGCTCGCTGGAGAACCCCTCTCTCCCTCTGGGCGTTCGCCTCCCCGGCACGTTCAGGACCGTCCGGGCACCGCTCGTCGCCGGCGACCTGTGGGTCCTCCTCTCGGACGGGATCGTGGAGGCCCTCTCTCCGGCCGGAGAGGTCTTCGGCTTCCCCCGCCTCGAGTCGCTCCTGGCCAGGGGTGCCGGCGGGACGGCCGTGGAGACGCGCGACCGGGTCCTCTCGGCCTGGAGGGAGTTCACCGGCGGAGACCTCCCGGCCGACGACCGGACGCTCCTCGTCCTGAAGGTGATCCGCAGGGACGAGGCATGACCGTCTCCCCCGGACTCTCCGTCCGCGCGAAACGGACCGTCACGGCGCTCCTCCTCGCTTTCGCCTGCACGCACGGTCTCTATCAGGCCGCCCGCGCCTTCTTCCACCCCAAGCAGGGCCTCGACCTCGCCCCCTCGTACCTGGCGGGGAGGATGGTCCGCGAGGGCTCCCGGGCCTTCTACGACGACCGCGCGATCGGGGCGCTCGGGACGGCGCTCGGGATGCGCGGTCCCGAAGGGGGAAGCGCACCGGTCCTCAACTTCATCTATCCCCCGTGGGTCCCCGCCGTCTACGCCCCGGTCTCCCTTCTCCCGTGGGACGCGGCCCGGCGGGCCTGGTTCGCCCTCTCCTTCCTCTGCTTCGTCGCGGCCCTCCTCGCGGTGGTCCTGGCGGCGGTGCCCGAGTCCCGCAGGAGGGCCGCCGTGGTGCCGGTCCTCGCCGCGGCCTGCTTCTACTTTCCTTTCTCCTACGGCCTCATGACGGGCCAGGCGAACGACCTGCTGCTCCTCCTGGCGGCCGGGGCGCTCCTCCTCCTGGTCCGCCGCCAGCCGCTCCTGGCCGGCGCGATCCTCGCCCCGGCGATCCTATGGAAGCCGTTCCTCCTGGCGGTCGTCCCCTTCCTCGTCTTCCGGAGAGAGTGGAAGGCGCTCGCCGGGCTGGCGGCCGGCGGCGTCTCCCTCGCGGCGATCTCCGCCCAGGCGGGAAACGAGGGAGGCTGGGCCGACTGGCTGCGGCAGATCTCCTCGCACAACGCGCTGACGGCGGCGGAACCCCGGAACCACTCCCTGGCGGCCGCGGTCCTCGCCTCCGGCCTCCCTCCGGCATGGGTCCTCCCGGTGACGAGGGCGGCGCAGGCCCTGACCGTCTTCGCTGCGGGGGCCCTCGTCGTCCCGGAGACCCGGCCCGGGGAGCCGCGCTACGCGCTGCAGTTCGGGGGAACGCTGGTGGCGGCGCTCCTCCTGACGCCGAAGGCCTGGGAGCACTACGGCGTCTTCCTCCTTCCCGCGTTCATCGCGGCCGCCGCCGTCGCGATCGAGGAGGAACGCCCGCAGATCTCCGCCTGCCTCGGAGCGTCGTTCGCCGTCTGGGGGCTCCTGCTCCAGGGCCGGGAAGAGTACCGTGCCCTGGCCGACGCGGGTCTCGCGTTCCTGGCGCCGGTCAAGAGCGCCGCGGCGGTCGCTCTCCTCCTCGTCTCGATCCGCCTCGTCTGGAGGCGGGGGAGTCAGTCGGTCAGGCCGGTGGAGCGCCCGAGCCGGTAGGTCTTCGAGAACCCGTCCGACAGGTCGGTCAGCGTCACCTCGACGATCCCGTCGGCCGCGCACGAGAAGCGCTCCTCCACCTCGCGGCCGGTCCCGGGCATCCGGACGATCGGCGCCTTCTTGAGGCTCTTCAGTCCCCGGAGCGCGGGATCGAAGGGGAAGCGGATCGTGTCCCAGGGGGCGATGTCCCCTTCCGGCCGTCCCTTCGAGACGCGGCTGCACTCCACGAAGCGGAAGTGCCCCACGTTGTGGACGGCGGCGTACCGGCGGGTGGTCGTGAGGGGCGGCTCGCCCGGGGCCGGGAGCATCGTGTCGTTTCCGAAGATCGGGTCGAAGGTCACTCCCTCGCCCGACGACAGCTCGCGGAAGACCCCGAACGTCCGGTTCAGACGGTCGGTCACGGTGTACCCCGCCTCGCGGTCGAGGAGGATCGCGAGACCGATGGCCGTCGCCGCGAACGGGTGGGGCGAACGCTTGACGCGCCGCTCGCCGTACTTCTCGCGGAGGCAGCGGGGGATCAGGGGAAAGGCCCCCGCGCCGCCGACGATGTAGATGCCCGCCAGCTCGGCCCAGTCGACCGCCACGTCGCCCGGCCTCTGGGGGTCGACGAAGACCGGCCCCATCGCCTCCATCGTCCTCTCGACGAGGCGGTGGCACGCGGTGTAGATCTCCTCGATCGGGATCGAGACCGGGCCTGCTCCCACGGGCGAGAGGTCGAGGACGAGCCGGCGGGTGTTCGGGTTGATCGCCTCCTTCTGCCGGGTGCACTCCTCGAGGAGGAGGGATCGTGCGGTGGCGTCGGCCGCCGGGCTGCCGACCTTGGCCAGGACGGCGCCCAGGATCACCTCGTCGAAGTCGTCCCCGCCGAGGCGCTGGACCCCCTCGGACGTGACGACCTCGCTCGCCCTCCCCGTCATCTTCAGGAGGGAGGCGTCGAAGGTTCCGCCGCCGAGGTCGTAGATGGCGACGTACTCGCGGTGCGAGGTGATCGTCGACCGGTAGCGGTGCGCGTACTCGATCCCGGCGGCGGACGGCTCGTTGAGGAACGCCGTCACCTTGAAGCCGACCCGCTGGAAGGCGTCGAGGGTGAGGAACCTCTGGGCGCTGCTGGAGTTCGCCGGCACGCCGATCGCCACCTCCAGCGGCTCCCGCGGACCGATCCCCGCGTTCGACTTCTCGACGAGCTCCTCGCGGAGCCGGGCCAGGAAGTTCACGAAGAGGTCGGTGAGGAGATAGGGGCGCCCGGCCAGCTCCACGCGGGAGAGGGGCCCGGCGTCCGAGAGGAGGCGCTTGAAGGACCGGAGGAGCTCCCACCCTGGCTTCCCGCGGACCTCCAGGGCGTCGGTCCCGAAGCGGACCTCTCCCCTGGCGTTGGCAGCCACCACCGACGGGAAGGAGTCGGCCCCCTCGAACGAGACGACCGGGTAATTTCCCCGGTCCACGAGTGCGACGACCGTGTGGGTCGTCCCGAAGTCGATTCCGAGACGCATGGCCCGAGTTTCCGCTATCCTGTCCGCCCGTCAAGGGGACAGTGATGAGCCATTCCCTCCCCGACCTCCCCGCAGCCGCCCGCAAAGCCCTCGTCGCCCTGTGCGACGGGCGTCCCCTCGCGATCTTCGACCTCGAGACCACCGGCACCGACCGGCTGAGCGACCGGATCGTCGAGGTCGCCGTCCTCCGGATCCACCCGGGCGGGGAGATCGCCTCGCTCGACAAGCGGGTGAACCCCGGCATCCGGATCCCCCGGGAAGCCTCGGGGATCCACGGGATCACCGATGCGGACGTCGAGTCCGCTCCGACCTTTGCCGCCATCGCGGCGGACCTCGTCGCGTTCCTCGACGGGGCCGACCTCGCCGGGTACAACATCCGCGGCTTCGACCTCCCTCTGCTCGCCAAGGAGTTCGAGAGGGTCCGGCAGCCTTTCTCGATGGAGGGCCGCCGGGTCGTCGACGCGCAGACCATCTTCTTCAAGAAAGAGCCCCGCGACCTGGCCGCCGCCGTCCGGCTCTTCGCAGGCAGGGAGCACGCCCGCGCTCACAACGCGCTCGCGGACGTCGTGGCCACCGCCGAGGTGCTGGCCGGAGAGCTCGGCCGCTATCCGGACCTTCCGAGGACCATGACGGGCCTGCACGAGTTCTCGTCCCCCGCCGAGGGACGATTCGTCGACCCGGACAAGCGGTTCATGTGGCGGGACGGCGCGGCCGTCTTCGCCTTCGGAGAGCACCGGGGAAGGCCCCTGGCGGACGTGGCCCGCACCCACCCCGCCTACCTGGAGTGGATCGCTCGGGCCGACTTCCCCGCCGAGGCGAAGAAGATCGTCACCGCCGCCCTCTCCGGCACCTTCCCGTCGAAGGGGTAGCCGCGACGCTCGGGCCGGCGAACCGCCGTGGGGGTGCGCCGCGATGGTCCTGCGCGCGCGCCACACCTGAACCGGCTGCAGTGGATCAGGGGAGACCGGACGCCGCCGGCCTCCCCTGCGGCCCTCCGGGCCTACCCCTCCGGGACGGGTGCCCGGCCCGTGCTCGAAGACCTTCGCGACGCGCCCCCGCGGCTCCCGCCCTCCATCCGAATTCTGCTGCGGGAACCGGAAAACGGGGACTCCGAAACCCTCGCCCTCCCGGGGCGCGGAGGGGAGGGGAGCGAAGCGACGAGGGGAACCCGCGCCAGGGTTCCCCTCTCTAACGGACAGCCGCTCCCGTGGCAAATGGACTTCTAGTCCATTTGCCTCCTCAGGAACGTCGGGATATCCAGGACGTCGTCCCGGGAGTCCTTCTGGAAGATCAGGTTCGGCGGGCCGAACCCGGATTCATCCTGCGCCATCAGGTCCGGTAGCGGCTTCAGGTCGCCCACCCGGATCGGCTGCGTCACCATCGCTCTGGCGGCCGCGCGAGAGGCGATCGCCGCCGGCGCGTCGAACCCGGTGGCGATGACGCTGATCTTCACCTGGTCCTTCATCTCCTTGTCCTGGACCAGGCCGAAGATGACGTTGGCGTCCTCGTCCGCCGCCTGCTGGATGATCGCGCACGCCTCGTTGACCTCGGCGAGCGTCAGGTCCTCGCCGCCCGTCACGTTGATCAGGATCGCGCGCGCCCCCTGGATCGACTGCTCCTCGAGGAGCGGGTTGGAGATGGCTTTCTGCGCGGCCTCCACCGCGCGGTGCTCGCCCGACGCGGTCCCGGTCCCCATCAGCGCCATCCCCATGCTCTTCATCACCGTCTTCACGTCGGCGAAGTCGAGGTTGACGACCCCCGGCACCGTGATGAGGTCGCTGATCCCCTGGACCGCCTGACGGAGGACGTCGTCGGCGATCCGGAACGCCTCCCACGTCGTCACGTTCCGGTCCACGAAGCTGTAGAGCCGCTCGTTCGGGATCGTGATCAGCGTGTCGACGTACTCCCGCAGCTCCGCGATCCCCTCCTCGGCGAGCCGGAGTTTCCGGCGCCCCTCGAAGGCGAACGGCTTCGAGACGATCGCCACGACGAGGGCCCCCGTCTCGGAGGCGATCCGGGCGACGACCGGGGCCGCGCCGGTGCCGGTCCCGCCGCCCATCCCCGCCGTCACGAAGACCATGTCGGCCCCCGTCAGGACCTCCGCGATCCGGTCGGCCTCCTCCATCGCGGCTTCCCGCCCGACGTTCGGGTTCGCTCCGGCCCCCATCCCCCGGGCTGTGTTCAGCCCGAGCTGGAGCTTGGTCGCCGCCCGGTTCACCCGGAGGACCTGGAGGTCGGTGTTGGCGGCCACGAACTCGACCCCGCGGATGCCCGCGGCGATCATCCGGTTCACGGCGTTTCCACCCCCTCCGCCCACTCCGACGACACGGATCCGGGCCGGCGGCACCTCGTCGTTCAGCATGATTTGCAGCACGGGCTGCTCCTCCTCGAACAGGATCATTCTTTGTCCTCCATCATAGTCAAGCCGCCGACGCGGGGAACAGTCCTTTTAGAGAATTCTTGATGCGGGTGAGGATGGAGCGCGGGGCCGCCGGACGGTTCCGGGTGGCCGCGCCCGAGCCCCGCCCGTGGACGAGGAGGCCCGCGGCGCAGGCCCATTCCGGCCCCGCCAAGAGGTCGGTGAGCCCTCCGAAGTCGCGGGGCACCCCGAGGCGGACGCCCGAGGCTCCCAGCAAGTTCTCGGCTACCTCCAGGATCCCGTCCAGGGAGGCTCCGCCTCCCGTCAGGACGAGGCCGGCGCGGAGCTCCTGCGCCGGATTGTCGCGCGTCGCCTCTTCCCAGAGCATCGTCAGCAGCTCTTCCGCCCGGGGCTGGAGGATCTCCGCGATCCGTCGGCGGGCCACGGGCTGCACGCCGCGGCCCCCCATGAGCGGCACGTCGATCGTCTCGTCCTCGCCGACGAGGGCGGCGAGCGCCGCCCCGTACTTCTTCTTGATCCGCTCCGCGTCGGGCACCGGCGTCTTGAGCACCACGGCCAGGTCGTTCGTGAAGTGGTCGCCCCCGATGCCGAGGACCGAGGTGTGGACGAGCGCCCCCTGCCTCCAGACCGCGACCTCCGTCGTCCCGCCTCCGATGTCCGCGAGGACGACGCCGAGCTCCTTCTCGTCCGGAGTCAGGACGGCGGCCCCGGCCGCCAGGGGCTCGAGGACCATCTCGATCACCTCGATCCCCGCGCGGTTGATGCAGTTCAGGAGGTTCTGGGTCGTCGCGACCGGGAGGGTGATCACGTGGACGTCGGCCTCCAGCCGGCTCCCGACCATCCCGAGCGGGTCGGCGACGCCGTCCTGTCCGTCCACGACGAACTCGCGCGGGAGGACGTGGAGGATCTCGAACTCCGACGGGATCGGGACGGAGCGCGCCGCGTCGAGGGCCCGCGCGATGTCCTCCCGGGAGATCTCCCGGTTCTTCGCGGAGACCGCCACCACCTGCCGGCTGTTGAAGGACTTCACGGAAGGGCCCGCGACCCCGACGACGGCCCGTCCGACCTGGACGCCCGCCATCAGCTCGGCCTCCTCGGTCGCGCGCTTGATCGCCTCGACGGTCGCGGGGACGTCGATGATCGCCCCCTTCCGGGCGCCCTTGTGCCCGGCGGTCCCCTTGCCGACGATCTCGACGCGTCCGTCCTCCTTCGTCTCCGCGATGAGGGCGCAGACCTTCGTCGATCCGATGTCCAGGCTCACGAGATACGGCGTGTTTTTCGGCACGGCAATGCCTCTCAGGTCTTCCCGCGCACCGCGTCCGACGCGGGCGCTTTCAGGATGATCCGGTCGTTGAATCGTAGGTCGGCCTCGTTCCGGAGGAGGGCGTGGCGGTCGAGCTCGGGTCGGAGCGTCAGGTAGACCCGCCAGAGGGCCGAGGCCCTGCCCGGCGAGAGCGCGTCGGGCCCGAAGAGGAGCCGCGTGCGGCTCTCCCGGTCCACCGCCGCGAACCCTTCCCCCTGGACGGAGACCTCCGAGAGCCGGTCGAAGAGGGCCGGATCGTCCTCGCGGATCCGCGCCACGAAGGCCGCGCCCCTCCCCAGGGCCTTCGGTCCGCCGGCCTCCGCGTCGATCACGACGAAGTCGGCGGCCGCGGAGAGCCCCTTCCCCGCGTGGGGGCCGAGGAGGGTCCCCGCCGCGTCGACGGCCCAGAGCTCGCCTTCTTTCCGCGCCAGGGCGATGGGCGGCCGCGCCGTCACGGTGACCTGAATGGTCCCCGGGACGACCCGCCGGGCGATCGCCCTCTCCACCCACGGGAACGACGAGAGGGCGGCGACGGGTCCGTCGAGGTCGACGAAGAGGAGGGGCTGGCCGATGCAGCGGTCCGTGGCGGTCTCGGCCTCCGCGCGGCGGGCCTCGGGGACTCCCTCGAGGACGACGCGGGTCACGGTGAACTTCGGGTGGAATCGCAGGACCAGGAGGAGAATCGCCAGGCCGGCGCCGGCCCCGGCCGCGAGAGCGGCGGCGAGCGCGGCGGTGCGGATCCTCGCGGCCAGGCGGCGGGCCGGGCGGGCCGCGGGGGCCGGGGGCCGGTAGAACGTCTCGGCCATGCTCAGCGGTCCCCGTTCCCCGCGAGCCACTCCTCGCCGAGCTGGACGACGTCGCCCGCTCCCATCGTGATCAGGACGTCTCCAGGCCGGAGCGCCTGGTCGAGGGCCGGCAGGATCTCTTCTCTCGAGGCGAGGAACCGGACGTTGCGGTGGCCGCGCGCCGCGGCCGCCCCGGCCACGAGCTGGCCGGTCACGCCCTCGATCGGCGCCTCCCGGGAGCCGTAGATGGGCGCGACGAAGAGGACGTCGCTGGCCAGGAACGCGGCGCCGAATTCCTGCTGGAAGTCCCGGGTCCGCGAGTAGAGGTGGGGCTGGAAGAGGACGGCGATGCGGCGGTCGGGGAAGGACTGCCGCGCCGCCGCGAGCGTGGCCGTCACCTCGGTCGGGTGATGGGCGTAGTCGTCGATCACGATCACGTCGCGGCGCTCCCCCTTCCGCTCGAAGCGGCGGATGACGCCGCCGAAGCCCGAGAGGGCCTTCGCCACGACCGGGAACGGGATCTCCAGCTCCAGCGAGACCGCGATCGCCGCGAGCGCGTTCTTGACGTTGTGGAGCCCCGAGAGCGGCAGCTCGATCCGGCCGAGCGCCTCGCCCCCGGCCACCGCCACGAACCGGGAGACCCCCCGGTCGAGCGCGAGATCGCGGGCGGTGACGTCCGCCTGGGGCGTCAGCCCGAACGTGACGACGCGGCGCTCGATCAGCGGGCGGATCTCCTGCACGTTCGGGTCGTCGAGCCCGAGGAGGGCGGCGCCGAAGAACGGAACGGTCCGGGCGAAGCGCGCGAAGGAGGCCTTGAGGTCCTCGATGTCCTTGTAGGTGTCGAGGTGCTCGCGGTCGATGTTGTTCACCACCGCGAGGATCGGGCGGAGCTCCAGGAACGAGCGGTCGAACTCGTCCGCCTCGGCGACCAGGAGATCCCCCCGGCCCAGCCGGGCGCTCGTCCCCATCTGGCGGACGCGGCCCCCGACGATGATCGTAGGGTCGAGGCCGGCGGCGACGAGGATGGCCCCGGTCATCGAGGTCGTCGTCGTCTTCCCGTGGGTGCCGGCGATGGCGATCCCCTGCCGGACCCGCATCACCTCCGCGAGCATCTCGGCGCGCTTGATCACCGGGAGCCCCGCCGCGCGGGCGGCGCTGACCTCGGGGTTGTCCTCCATCACGGCGGACGAGTAGACGACCACGTCGGCGCCCGAGACCTGCTCCGCGCGGTGGCCCGCGGCGAAGACGGGGATCCCGAGCTCCCGGAGACGGGCCGTGGCGTCGCTCTCCCTGAGGTCGGAGCCCGTCACCGTCAGACCGACGCTCTTGAGGAGCTCGGCGAGGCCGGACATTCCGATGCCCCCGATCCCCACGAAATGCAGCCGCTTCACTCGAAGGAAATTCACCGCTCCGCCTCCCGCTCCGCCTCGAGGACGAGGTTGCAGACCCTGGCCGCCGCGTCCGGCTTCGCCAGCGCCCTGGCCGCCCGTCCCATCGCCGCGAGGCGCATCGGGTCCGACAGGAGCTCCAGCAGAACCGGCGCCAGCCTCCCCGCCTCGGCCTCGCCTTCGGTGAGCACTGCCGCCGCCGCCGCCCGCTCGAGGGCGCGGGCGTTGGCCTCCTGGTGACCGTGCGTCGCGAGGCGGAACGGGACGAAGAGAGCGGGCCTTCCGGCCGCCGCGATCTCGGCGACCGTCATCGCCCCGGAGCGGCAGACCACGAGGTCGGCCGAGGCCAGCTCGGCCGCCAGGTCGTGGAGGAACCCGACGACCGTGGCCCCGGCCAGCCCTTCCTCGCGGTAGAGGGTGCGGACGCCCCCGGGCTCGTCGGCCGCCCCGATCGCCCGGCGGCCGCACTGGTGGACGACCTCGAGGGAAACCCCTCTCCTGGCGAGCTCGCCCAGCGCTCCGGGGACGAGGCGGTTCAGGATGACGGCCCCCTGGCTCCCTCCGACGACGACGACGCGAAGGCGCCTCGAGGCGGGCCTGCCGTCGAGGGCGGGAATCGAGAAGAACTCCTCGCGAACCGGGTTCCCCGTGACCACCGCTCCCGGCAGGGCCCGGCGGGCCTCCTCGCCGCCCACCGCCACCCGCCCCGCGATCCCCGCCAGCAGCCGGTTCGTCAGGCCAGGGACGGCGTTCGACTCGTGGACGACGGTCGGGATCCGGCGGGCCCACGCGGCCGCCACGACCGGGCCCGCCGCGTAGCCCCCGACGCCCAGGACCGCCGAGGGGCGGTGCCGCGTCACCAGGCGCCACGAGTCGACGAGCCCGAGCGGGAGGGAAAGCGCCCCCTGGAGCCGCGCCCAGGCCGACTTCCCGACGAGCCCCCGGGCCCGGATCAGCTCGAGCGGGTACCCGGCGCGGGGAACGAGGTCGGTCTCGATCCCCCGGGCGGTCCCGACGAAGACGATCGGCGCCTCCGGGCGCCGCCGGCGAAGCTCGCCGGCCAGGGCCAGCGCCGGGAACACGTGGCCCCCCGTGCCGCCCCCTGCGATCAGGTACCCGCCGTGAAGAGAGCTCGGTCCCGTCATGGCGCGTGCTGCGAGAGGTTGAGGAGGATTCCCACCGCCAGGAGGTCGGCCCAGAGCGCCGACCCGCCGTACGAGAGGAACGGAAGGGGAATCCCCTTGGTGGGAACGAGCGCCAGGACGACCGAGATGTTCACGAGGGCCTGGACGACGATCATCACCGACAGCCCGACACCCAGGAGCCGCCCGAAGGAATCGGGAGCGTTCTCCGCGGCCCGGAGACCCCGCGCGAAGACGAGGCCGAAGAGGCCGAGGACGAACGAGCAGCCGATCAGCCCCAGCTCCTCGCCGACGATAGCGTAGATGAAGTCGGTGTACGGGTAGGGGAGGAAGAAGAGCTTCTGCTTCCCGTGCCCGATGCCGAGCCCGGTGAGCCCTCCGGTGCCGACCGCGATGAGGGACTGGATCGTCTGGAATCCCTTCCCGAGCGGGTCCGCTTCCGGATGGAGGAAGGTCAGGATGCGGTCCCGCCGGTACGCGGCGTGCCAGACGTACGCCGTGATGGACGGGAGGGCCAGGAGGGAGGCTCCGACGAACCAGCGGAATCGCAGCCCCGCGAAGAAGAGCATCGCGGCCGCCACGCCGAAATAGGAGAGAGCCGTCCCGAAGTCGGGCTGCGCCAGGACGAGGCCCCCGAAGAGGGCGAGCAGACCGGCCACCGGGAGGAGCGTCTGCTTGAAGTCCTCCACGCGCCCTTCCCGCCTGGACAGGAGCGCCGCCAGCGCCACGACGAGGCCGACCTTCGCGAACTCCGAGGGCTGGACGGACATGACCTTCAGGTCGATCCAGCGCCGGGTGCCGTTGATCGGCGCGCGGAAGAGGACAACGGTCAGGGCGATCGCGAGGAGGGAGAGCGCGATCCCGATGCCCCTGGGGTCGTTCCAGCGCCGGTAGTCGATCGACATCGCGGCCCACGCCATGCCCGCCCCCAGGAAGACCGCCGCCGCCTGCTTGAGGACGAAGAAATAGGCGTGCGAGGGACCGCCGGCCGCGGGAAGGTAGATCTGCATCGCCGAGGCGCTGTAGATCATCACGAGGCCGGTTCCGATCAGGAGGACGACCGACGCGAAGAGGATGCGGTCCAGGACCAGCTTGCGCGCCATTCAGCTCCCCTCCGGTCCGGCGGGAGGGAGGGCCAGGACGAGCGCCTCGAAGACGTCGCCCCGGTGCTCGAAGTCGCGGAACTGGTCGAAGGAGGCGCACGCCGGGCTGAGGAGGACGACGTCCCCCGGTACCGCGTCGCGCGCCGCCTCGGCGACGGCGGCTTCCACGGTTCCGGCCCTGGAGGTCGGGACCTCGGCAGCGAGGGCCGCCTCGACCGCCCCGGCCGCCTTCCCGATGGCGAGGACCCTCCGCGCCTTCCTCTTCACGAGAGGGAGGAGCCGGCCGAAGTCGTCCCCCTTGTCCTTCCCGCCGAGGACCAGGAAGACGCGGGAGTCCGGAAACCCCTCGAGACTCTTCAGCGTGGCGTCGATGTTCGTTCCCTTGGAGTCGTTGTACCAGGAAACGCCGCCCCTGACCCGGACAAGCTCCGTCCGGTGGCGAAGCCCCTTGAACGCCCGGAGCGTCCTGGCGGCGCTCTCGAGCGGAACCCCGAGGGGAAGCACCGCGGCGAGCGCCGCCAGGGCGTTCTCCAGGTTGTGGGCCCCCTGCAGGGAGATCTCCTCGCGCCGGAGGACGCGGCTCGGTCCCGAGCCGGCGATGTCGGCCACGACGTCGTCCCGCTCCAGCCACGCTCCGAGCCTCGCTGTCCGGCGCCTCGAGAACTCGAAGCGCCTCGCGCGCGGCGCGATCCTCGCGACCAGCGGGTCGTCCGCGTTGAGGACCGCGATCTGCGCCTCCTGCTGGTTCTCGAAGACCCGGGCCTTCGCGGCGCCGTAGTCGTCGAGCGAGCGGTACCGGTCGAGGTGGTCCGGCGTCAGGTTCAGGTGGACCGCGACGTCGGGAGCGAACCGGCGGACCGTCTCCAGCTGGAAGGACGACAGCTCCACGACCCAGACCCGCGTGGGGGAGAAGGGCGCGTCGGCAGGGCTCCTGGGAAGGGCGGCCGCCGCGATCCAGGGGGTGCCCAGGTTCCCGCAGGCCACCGCCTCGATCCCCGCGTCGTTCAACAGGCCGGCCGCGAGGGCGGTCGTCGTGGACTTCCCGTTCGTCCCGGTGATCCCGACGACGATTCCCGGGAGAAGCCGGGAGGCGAGCTCGATCTCCGACACGACCGGGATCGCGCGGGCGAGCGCCGCGTCGACGATCGGAGCCGTCCGCGGGATTCCCGGCGAGAGGACGACGAGCTGAACGCCTTCGAGGAGCGTCTCCGGGTGCCCTCCGAGGACCGCGGTCACCCCGTCGCGGGCGCCGAGGCCGTCGACCGCCGCCCGGAGGTCGGACGCCACCACCTCCACGCCGCGCGCGAGGAGGGCGTCCACGGCGGCCAGTCCCGAGCGTGCGAGCCCCAGGACCGCGACGCGGGCGAGCTCCGGAAGGTCGGCGCCGACGGAAAGGCTCATCGCAGCTTCAACGTCGAGAGGGAGAAGAGCGCGAACAGGATCGCCACGATCCAGAAGCGCGTGATCACCTTCGACTCGGCCCAGCCGGCGAGCTCGAAGTGGTGGTGGATGGGGGCCATCCTGAAGATCCGCTTCCCCGTCAGCTTGAACGAGCCGACCTGGAGGATGACGGAGACCGCCTCGACGACGAAGAGCCCTCCGACGAAGACGAGCAGGACCTCCTGCTTGATCAGGACGGCCACGGTGCCGAGCGCGGCCCCGAGCGCGAGAGAGCCCGTGTCGCCCATGAACACCTCGGCCGGGTGGCAGTTGAACCAGAGGAAGCCGAGAGACGCCCCCACGATCGCCGCGCAGAAGACCGCGAGCTCTCCCGACCCCGGGACCGACGGGACGAAGAGGTACGACGCGACCTTCGCGTGCCCGGCGATGTAGGCCAGGATCGCGAGGGTGGTGGAGGCGATCAGCGTCGCTCCGATGGCTAGCCCGTCCAGGCCGTCGGTGAGGTTCACGGCGTTCGACGAACCGACGACGACGACGGCCGCGAAGACGACGTACGCGATCCCCAGCTCGAGATGGACGTTCTTCAGGAAGGGGAACGAGACGCCGGTGGGGTCGGGCCTCCGGTCGAAGAAGAGCAGCGAGGCCACGCCGACGCCGGCCCCGACGAGGGTCTGCAGGAGGAGCTTCTGGCGGCCGGTCAGCCCGCGGTTGTGCCCCCGCGAGACCTTCCGCCAGTCGTCGCCCAGCCCGATCAGCATCGCGAGGAGGGTGGCCCCGAGGGCCACCCAGACGTAGCGGCTCTCGATGTCGGCGAAGAGGAACGTCGGGAGGGCGATCGCGAGATTGATCAGGACGCCGCCCATCGTCGGAGTGCCGGCTTTCGCCTGGTGCGCCTTCGGTCCCTCCTCGCGGATCGTCTGGCCGATCTGTCGGCTCCGGAGCCAGCGGATCAGGACCGGCCCGAGCAGGATCGAGAGGACGAGGGCCGTCAGGGCGGCGCACGCGGCCCGGAACGTGATGTACCGGAAGACGTTCAGGGCCGGAAGACGCTCGTGCAGGGGGAAGAGGAACCGGTAGATCACCGGCGGCCTCCCTGGCCCCTGGCCGCGATCGCCTCGACCAGCCGGTCGAGGCCGACCCCCCGGGATCCCTTGACGAAGAGCGCGTCCCCGGGCGCCAGGAGGCCGGCCACGACCGCCTCCGCCTCCGCGGCGTCCACGGCGAAGACGACCGTCCCCGCTCCGGCGCTTCCCGTCAGCGCCCCGTCGGCCAGGGCGGCCGCGTCCCCGCGCACGGCCACCAGGACGTCGAAACGCCCCCCGAGGTCCCGGCCCGCCTCGAAGTGGAAGTCGCGGCTCTTCCGGCCCAGCTCCAGCATCTCCCCGATCACCGCGACCTTCCGACGGGAGCCGGCGGTCCCCAGGAATGCGGACCACGCCGCCCGGAGGGCCGCAGGGCTCGAGTTGTACGAGTCGTCGTAGAGGAGGAGGTCGCCGTCGAGGCGCCGCACCTCGCCGCGATGCCGGGCGGCGCGGAGCGCGGGGGCCGCGGCGGCTGCCTCCTCCGCCGTCACGGAGAGGGCGGAGGCGGCTGCGGCGGCAGCGAGGAAGTTCGAGACGTTGTGGCGGCCCGGGAGCGGGAGCGAGACGTCCGCGCTCCGGCCCCGGAGCTCGAGAAGGAAGCGGGTTCCCCCCGGCTCTTCGGCCAGGTTCCGCGCCGACGCGTCGAGCCCCGGCTCGCCGGTCAGGCCGTAGCGGAGGACCGGGCCGCGGTGGCGGCGGCCGATGGCGAGGGACCGGGGGTCGTCGGCGTTCGCGACGAAGACCGACTCCGCCGACATGCCGGAGAGGATCTCGCCCTTCGCGTGCTCGATGCCGTCCATCGAATGGAAGCTCCCGAAGTGCGCCGCCGTGACGGCCGTCACGACGCCCACCGCCGGGCGGACGAGGTCCGAGAGGAGGCGGATCTCGCCCGGGGTGGACATCCCCAGCTCCAGGACGGCGATCTCCGTCCCCTCGCCGATCCTCGCCACCTCGAGCGGCAGGCCGATCCCGTTGTTCCGGTTTCCGGTCGTCCGCGCGACGGAGAACCGGCGGGCCAGGATCCCGGCGGCCAGCTCCTTCGTCGTGGTCTTGCCGACGCTGCCGGTGATCGCCACGACCTTCGGCCGCACGCAGTCGAGGACGTACCTGGCCCAGACCCGGAGCGCGGCGAGCGTGTCGGCGACGCGGACGACGCACTTCCCTTCGGGAATCGCCCCGCCGGGGACCGCGCGAGAGACGAGCGCCCCGTTCGCGACGGCCAGCGCCTGCGCGAGGAAGTCGTGGCCGTCGTGGTTCGGACCCGGGATCGCGACGAAGAGGTCCCCCGCACGGACGGCGCGCGAGTCGATCGACAGCCCGGAGAAGAAGGAGACCGGGCCCTGGACCGTGCCGCCCGTGACGGCGGCCAGGGTGACGCTGTCGGTCTTCATCGTCCCCCCCCGTCCCCGGCGGCCTCGGCCACCAGCTCCCGGGCGACGATGCGGTCGTCGAACGGCTCCTTGCGCCCCGCGGTCTCCTGATAGGTCTCATGCCCCTTCCCGGCGATGACGACGACGTCGCCCGGGCGGGCGAGACGGATCGCCGCCGCGATCGCCTGCCGGCGGTCCGGCACCGCCGTGGCCGGCTTCCCGGTCCGCTCGTAGCCGGCCCGGATCTCGTCCAGGATGACGAGCGGATCCTCGGAACGGGGGTTGTCGGACGTGAGGACCGTCTCGTCGGCCAGCTCCGCGGCGATCTTCCCCATCTCCGGGCGCTTGCCCCGGTCCCGGTCGCCTCCGCAGCCGAACACGACGATCACCCGCCCTCCCGGCCCGCCCGAGAGGGACCGCGCCGTCCTGAGGACTCCCTCGAGCGCCCCGGGCTTGTGGGCGTAGTCGACGAGGATCGTGCAGCCGAACGGGTTCGGGACCGGTTCGAGGCGCCCCGGCACGCTCCTCATCGTGGCCAGGGCCTTCGCCGCCGCGGCCCCGGGGATCCCCAGGGAGAGCGCGGCGGCAGCTGCCGCGAGCAGGTTCTCGGCGTTCGGCCGGCCGAGCAGAGGGGAGACGACCTCGAACTCCTCGCCGGTCGCCCTCGCCAGGACCCGGAGGCGGATCCCCCCGGAAGGCGGGAGCGGGAGGAGCGTTCCGGTCACGTCCGCGCCGGCCTCGCCCGCCAGGGAGAAGCCGAGCACCCTCGCCCGCGGCAGCCGCTCGATCAGCCGCCGCCCCCACGGGTCGTCGGCGTTGACGACGGCCTTGCCCGCTGGCTTGAGCAGGCCGAAGAGCCGCGCTTTCGCCTCGAAGTAGTCCTCGAGGTCGCGGTGGAAGTCGAGGTGATCCCGCGTGAGGTTCAGGAACAGGGCTGCGTCGAACGCGCAGCCCGCCAGCCTTTCGAGCGCGAGGGCGTGCGAGGAGCACTCCAGGACGGCCGCGGTCCCTCCGTCGCCGACGAGGCCGGCCAGGAGGGGCTGCAGGTCGGTCCCCTCGGGCGTGGTCCGCGGGGCGACCAGCGCCGCGGCGTCCCCGCCCGCTCCCCGGTAGACCAGCGTGCCGAAGAGCCCGGTCCGGGGGTGGACCGCGGAGAGCACGCGGTCGACCAGGAGGGCCGTCGTCGTCTTCCCGCTCGTCCCGGTGACCCCGACCATGACGAGGTGGGACGACGGCTCCCCGGCCAGGCGCGCGGCCAGGAGGCCCGCCGTCCGGCGCGGGTCGTCCACCTCGAGATACGGGATGGTCAGCGGCATCGGCGCCGGCGCCGCCCCGAGCGCCGCCACCGCACCCTTCGCCACCGCCTGCTCCAGGAACTCCCGCCCGTCGTGGCTCAGGCCCGGAAAGGCGGCGAAGAGCGTCCCCGGGGCGGCCGAGCGGGAATCGTGCGTCACGCGGACGACGTCCGGGTCGAGCGACGGCCCCCGGCGAGAGTGGGGCTGGTGCTCGATCAGCTCCGAGAGCCTCATGGCTCGACCTCTTCCCGGGCGGGGGGCGGCTCGATCGAAAGGGCGACCGAGCAAACGGTTCCCGGCTCCGCGGGGACCCGGGGAAGCGGGCTCTGCGAGACGACGAAGCCGCTGCCGGTCAGGTGCGCCCCGAGGCCCGCCCGCGCGAGGCTGCGGACGGCGTCGCGGCCGCTCAGCCCCGAGAGGTCCGGGACCTCCCCGACCACCTCCCGGCGGGGAGCGGCTTCCCCTGGAGGCGTCCAGCCCCGGAGGGAAGCCAGGACGACGTTCGCACCCAGGACCGGGCCGATCGTGGCCTGCCGGAGCGAGGAGAGATCGGCGCTGAGGAAGGTGGGAGTCCGGCGGCCGGAGACGTCGTGCGCCTCCTCGCGGAGGATCCGGAGCGTCTCGGCGCCGAGGGCCGAGAAGACGGGCGCCGCGACGTCGCCGCCGTAGATCTTTCCCCTCGGCTCGTCGATCACCACCGCGATGACGACCCGGGGAGATTCGGCGGGGACGAACCCGATGAACGAGCCGACGAACCGGTCGCGGGAGTATCCGCCGCCGGGGGCCGCCTTCTGGGCCGTCCCCGTCTTCCCCGCCACGCTGAAGCCGGGGATCGCCGACAGCTTGCCCGTGCCGCTCTCGACGACCCGCGTCAGGAAGGAGCGGAGGATTCCGGCGGTCCGCTCCGTGAGGACCCGCTTGCCCGGGGCCGGGCCTCTCCGCTCCACGCGGCCGTCGGCCCGGCGGATCGCCGAGACGAGGTGCGGGGTCGGGAGGATCCCGCCGCTGGCGATCGCCGCGTAGGCCCTGGCCATCTGCAGGACGGTGACCCCGACCTCCTGTCCGAACGCCATCGTCGGCAGCGTCAGGGCGCTCCACGAGGAGACGTCCCGAAGCAGCCCGTTGCTCTCCCCTTCCAGGTCGACGCCGCTCTTCTGTCCGAACCCCAGCGATCGGATGGTCCGGAAGTACGGGGCCTTCCCGAGGCCGAGGGCGACGTGGGCGATCCCGATGTTGGAGGAGTGCGCGATGACGTCCGCGAGAGGGAGGACCCCCCAGCGGTTCTTGCCGTGCTCGTGGATGGTCGTGGACCCGATCGTCAGGATTCCGCCTCCGCAGTCGATCAGGTCGTCCGGCCCGACGGTCCCCGCCTCCAGCGCGGCGCCAGCGGTGAAGATCTTGAACGTGGACCCCGGCTCGTACAGGTCGGCGATCGGGTGGTTCCGCCGCGCCTCCGGCTCGGAGTCCCCGTAGCGGTTCGGGTTGAATCCCGGCGCGGAGGCGAGCGCGAGGACGGCGCCGTCGGAGGGGTCGAGGACGATGACCGAGCCGCCCTTGGCCCGCCACGTCGAGACCGCGGCCTGGAGCTCCTGCTCCGCCACGTGCTGGATCGAGGCGTCCAGAGTCAGGAGGAGGCTCTCGCCCTCGACCTCCTCCCCCAGCTCGGCCCGCCAGCGTCCGCGGCCAGGGGTCGCGTACGACCGCTGGGCGGCGTCGCGGAGGAACGTGACGCGGGCGGGGCGCCCCCGGATCTCCCGGTCGTACCGGTACTCGAGCCCGGCCAGCCCCTGGTTGTCGGTTCCCACGTACCCGAGGAGCGCGGCGCCGAGCGGACCCTGCGGGTATTTCCGCGTCGATTCCTGGAGCAGCCGGATCCCGGGGAGCCGGCGGTCCTTCACCTGCCGGGCCACCGCCTCGGGGACCCGACGGGCGAGCCAGACGAAGTCGCGGTCGGCATCGCTCAGCTTCTTCGCCAGGTCGCGGGCCGGGATGCCGAGGATCGGCGAGAGCGCCCGCGCGATCGGCTCGGGCTCCTCCAGCTCCGACGGGATCGCGAAGACCGAGTCCACCGCCGCCGTCACCGCGAGAGGGCGCCCTTCCCGGTCGAGGATCGCGCCCCGCCGGGGCGGGAGCTCCACCGTCCGCTCCTGCTGGCGCCTGGCCCGCTTGGCGAAGTCGTCCTTGCGGAGCACCTGGAGGTCGACGAGGCGTGCGAAGAGACACACCATCCAGATGCCCACCACCGTGATCAGGACGAGGGCCCGCCGGTGCGCGGCAGCAGGGGCGAGGCTCAGAAGCCCTCCTCCGTCGAGTCTGGCGCCGGCGGCCCGACGAGGTCCGGCCGGACGGCCTTCGGCAGGGCCGGCCGCGCCGCCGCGGGGACGGCCACGTCGCGGATGACGACGAGCTGGTCGGGCCGCGCCGGGAGGAGCCCGAGCGCGCTCCGCGAGATCTTCTCGATCCGGACGAGCGAGGAGGCCTCGGCGCGGTCGATCAGGAGGTGGCGCCGTCTCTCGACGAGGCGCTCCTGCTGCTTTTCCAGGTGGCCGATCTGGTAGCCCACCTCGTACGTCTTCAGGTTCGCCCAGACCACCGCGAAAAGGACGGCGAGGAGCGGCAGCGCCGCGAGCACCAGCGCGAGAAGCTCCGCCGTCTTCCGCCGGTCCCGTTCCCGGACCAGGTAGACGTTCGCGACGCGGCGGCGGACGGCGTACATCGATCCCCTAACGTTCCGGCGAGGGCGTCGGCAGGTCCTTCTCCAGCCGCTCCACCGCGCGCATCCGGGCCGAGCGGGACCGCGGGTTCTCCCGCAGCTCGGTGAGCGAGGGGCGAATCGGCCTGCGCGTCACCAGCGCCATGACGCGGCGCCGGGAGCAGACGCAGGCCGGGAAGGACGGAGGACAGGTGCAGCTGGTGGCCTGGCGCACGAAAGTCTGCTTGACGATCCGGTCCTCGAGCGAGTGGTACGCCAGGACGGTCAGCCGCGCCCCGAGGGCGAGCCGGGAGATCGCGTCGTCCAGGAACCGCTCCAGGTCCTCCAGCTCGCGGTTGGTCGCGATCCGGAGCGCCTGGAACACGCGCGTGGCCGGGTCGATCTTCTCCTCCCGCCGCCGGCCCGTGGCCGAGATCACCACGTCCCGGAACTGGGTCGTCGTCAGGATCGGCGCGGTGCGCCGGCTGGTCACGATCGCGCGGGCGATGCGTCCTGCCATCCGTTCCTCCCCGTATTCCCGGAAGATCCGGGCCAACTCGTACTCTTCGAGAGTCGCGACGAGGTCCGCGGCGGTCTCGCCGCCGCCGCCCATCCGCATGTCGAGCGGTCCCTCGCGCCGGAACGAGAAGCCGCGGGAGGGGTCGTCCAGCTGCATCGAGGAGACGCCGAGATCCGCCAGGACGCCGGCGACCTCCCGCAGCCCGAGGCGCTCGAGGTGCGCGGCGATCTCCTCGTGCCGTCCTTCCACGGGCACGAAGCGGTCCCCGAAGCGCTCCAGGCGCCGTCTCGCGTGGGCCAGGGCCTCCGGGTCGCGGTCGATCCCCACCACGCGCACCTCGTCCGAGGCGGCGAGAAGCGCCTCCGCGTGACCTCCGAGGCCGACCGTGGCATCCACATAGACTCCTCCCAGCTCGGGGCGAAGGATCGCGACCACCTCCCGGAGGAGAACGGAAACGTGCTCCGGTCGATCCACGGCCGCCGGCTCCTAGACCAGATGACGCGAGAGCTCGTCGTAATCCTCGTCGGTGATCGTCGACGCCTTCAGCGACTTCAGGTGCTTTGCCCGGTCCACGAGCTTCAGGAAGTCGGTCTGGCCGAGGACGAGGGCGTCGCCGGCGATTCCCGACAGATCGCGCAGGAGCGAGGGGATCAGCAGACGCCCCTGCGCGTCCATCCGGCACACCTGGCCGAACGTGTTGAACCGTTCCTGGAACTTCATCTTCGCCCGATTGACCGTCGGAAGCGCGGCCAGCTTCTCCTCGAAGACGTTCCACACCGGCATCGGGTAGATCAGCACGTCGACGCCGGTGATGGACGTGATGAAGAACTCGGGGCCGAAGGTCGACTCGATCGGCTCGCGGAAGAGAACCGGGACCTTGAACCGGCCCTTCTCGTCCACGGTCGTTTCAGCGCTACCCCGAAGGCGTTCCATACTCTCTTCCCAAAGAGGCCATCACAATTCCCGTATGGACCGGTTTGGTCCACGTTCAACCACTGATAGCCACTTTTTTCCACCGGAAGTATCGAACCCGCCTTCCACGCGAGTCAAGAAAAAATCTGTTGCCGTGCGGCCCAGGAGCCTGTCCGGGTAAGCGGAGGGGTCGCGCGGCCCCTCCCATTACCCGGACACGCTCCTAGTGCTACCCTCACCGCGCCCGTGACCGCTTCCTCGTACGAGCCCTCCTCCCCACAGACTCACGTCGCCGTTGCGCCCGTCCGGATCGACCCGGCCCGGATCCTCTTCGTCGACACGGCCCCGGCTCTCGGCGTCCTGCTGGCGGCTCTGGACGAGTCCGAAGCCGAGGAGATCCCCCTCGACACCGAGGCCGATTCGTTCCACCACTACTTCGAGAAGGTCTGCCTCCTCCAGATCGGGGTCGGCGATCGGGCCTTCCTCGTCGACCCTCTGGCGGAAGGGACCGACCTCTCGCCGCTCCTCGAGCGCCTGGGACGCCGGTTTCTCCTCCTGCACGGGGCGGACTACGACATCCGCCTCCTCCACCGGGGATACGCCTTCGCGGCGGCGGCGATCTTCGACACGATGATCGCGGCCCAGATCCTCGGCGAGAAGGAGATCGGGCTCGCCGCCCTCCTCGGGCGACGGGTTGGCGTCGCCCTGGACAAGACGAATCAGCGGGACGACTGGAGCGCGCGGCCCCTCTCTCCGGCGCAGACCGTCTACGCGGCCGCCGACGTCGTCTTCCTGCCGGCGCTCGTCTCCTCGCTGCGCGCGGACCTCGACCGGTCCGGCCGGCTCGAGTGGCACCGGGAAGAATGCGAGCGCCTGCTCCGCTCCCCCCTCGACGGGCGGGAGAGGGACCCGGAGAACGACTGGCGGATCAAGGGGACCAACGCGATCACGAGCCGCGAGCGGGCCTTCGTGCGCGCGCTCTGGGAGGTCCGCGAGGCGCGGGCCCGCGAGCTCGACCGTCCTCCCTTCCGCGTCCTGACGAACGAACGCCTCCTCTTCGCGGCCCGCGCGGCCGCCCGGGGAGAGACCGCGGCGGACGCCCTCTTCCCGGGCCGGCCTCTTCCGGGCGCTCTCGCGCACGCCCTCGACGCGGCCGTCCGGACCGCCGCCCCCCTCCCCGCACCGTCCTGGCCCGGCCCCAGGCGCGGGGAGGTGTTCGCCCACGAACCCGCGCTCGAGAAGGAGGTCTCGCGGCTCAAGGCCCGGCGCGACGCGCTCGCGACCTCCCTCGCCCTCGACCCCGGCTTCCTGGCGAGCCGCGCGCTCCTGACCGCCGCCGCCCGCCTCGTGCTGAAGACCGGCCAGATGGAACGGGAGGCCCTCGTCTCCGAGGCAGGCTTCTCGGGGTGGCGCGCCGACCTCCTGACCGCCGGCTGACCGCGCCACCCCGGCTCCGCCCGGCTCGCCTCGCGAGCGCTTTCCCCGGCCGGGGGGGGAGGCGCGGAGGGTTCACTTCGGCCAGGCGGCGGGCCGGTCGGGAGGTGCGGGGGCCTTCATCTCGGCGGGCGGCGGAGCGGTCTTCTCGGGGGCCGTGTAGTACGCGGCCGCCTCGGCCGAGACCTCGATCGTGGCGTCCTGCTTCAACCGGCCGAGGTACTCGCCGAGCCTCTTCGGGAACCGGGCGTCCTGCTCCTTCCTGAGGATCTCCGCCCTGACCTCCGGGAAGGACCTGTCGGCCGCCGGCCGCCTGTCGAGGACCTTCACGATGTGCCAGCCGAAACTCGTGCCGATCGGGGAGGAGACCGCTCCGACTGGAAGCGAGAAGACGACCTTCTCGATCCCGGGATTCAGCTCCCCCTTCGAGACGAACCCGAGGGCCCCGGCCCGGTCCCGGGTCCCGTCCGAGGAATGGAGCGGAACGAGCTCCTCGAAGGTCGCCCCGACTTCCAGCTTCTGCAGCACCTCCCGCGCCCTCGCCTCGCCGGCGCCGCCCTCGCCCCGGGGGATCAGGATTTCCGAGATCCGCACCTGCTCCGGGACCCTCCAGGTCTCCTTCTCCCTCTCGTACACGAGCCGCAGGACGTCGTCGCCGAGGTCGATCTTCGAGTAGACCTCGCGCCCGACGACCCGCTGGATCGTCAGCGAGTGGCGGAGCTGTTCGCGGAGCCCGTCCACCGTCAGGCCGTTCCCGGCCAGCGCCAGGGCGAACTCCTCGTCCGTCTTCACATGGTTCTGCTCCCTGAGCTTCCTGACGTGGACCTCCACCTCGACGTCGGTGGCCGCGAGGTCGAGCTCCCGGGCCCGGTCCTCGAGGAGGGTCTGGTTCACGAGCTCCTCCATCACCGTCCTCTTCACCTCGGCGGTCTGCTCTTCGGAGAGCGGCTTCCCGAGTTCCCGGACGGCCTGGAGGACCCGTTCGTCGAAGGCAGTCTGCGTGACGACGCGCGAGTTGACCCGGACGAGGATCCGGTCGATCACCTCGCCCCCCGGGGCCGGCGCCGCGGCGCCGAGGGCGGCGACGCCGACGGCGAGAGCGAGCGAAACGGACCGGGACCGGAGCGAGGGGATCAGAACCGGAAGGTCAGACCGAGGGAGAAGTCGGTCTGGTAGAGGTAGTTCCCGTTCCAGTAGGTGTAGCAGCCGTACCACGGGTCGCAGTAGGCGTAACCGCTGTTCGACGAGGCGATGTAGATCGGCATGAAGCGGAGCCCGGCCTTCGCCCCGATGGCGTCGCTGATCCGGAACTTCGCCCCTCCGCCGATGCTCGCCGAGAAGCGGGTCAGCGCCGAGAACTCGGGGGACGGCGTGAGGACGGTGACGCCGAGCAGGAAGTCGAGATAGCCCCGGACCGGGGCGCCCGGCCGGCCCGACTGCCAGAGCCCGCCGATCTGGAACGTGTCGATGTTCAGGTGCGAGAGCTTGTCGGAGTAGCCGTCCGGCGGCGTCGTTACCCAGTTCACCGTCAGCTGCGAGTCCTGGTGGCTCCAGAGGAACTCGAGCGAGGCCACCGGGCCGATGACCAGCTCGGCGGTCAAGCCGAAGCTCAGGCTGTTGGGCACCTTCACGGAGTCGATGTAGGTCGTGCTGTAGGTGGACGACGTCCCGCCGAAGCGGTAGCCGACCAGCGGGGTGACCTCGAACCCGCGCTCCCGGGCGGGTTCGAAAGCCGGGTGCGCGACCGGGGAACCGGAGGCGGTCGTGGTTTCGAAGGGGGGCGGCGCCATCCGGACCGGCGCCGTGTAGTAGGAGGAGGCCTCGTCCGAGACCTTGATCACGGCTTCCCGCTTCAGCTTGTCGAGGTACTCGGCGAGCTTCTTCGGGAACTGGGTGTCCTGCTCCTTCTTGAGGATCTCCGCCTTCACGTCCGCGAACGGCTTGTACGCGACCGGACGCTTGTCGACCACCTTCACGATGTGCCAGCCGAACTTCGTGCCGATCGGGTCGGAGACCGCCCCGACCGGAAGCGAGAAGACGACCTTGTCGATCTCCGGGTTCAGCTCCCCCTTCGAGACGAACCCCAGGTCGCCGGCCCGGCTCCGGGTCGTGCCCGAGGAGTAGAGCGAGACCAGGTCCTCGAACTTCGCCCCGGCCTTGAGCTTCTGCGTCGCCTCGAGCGCCTTCGCCTCTCCCGCGGCGCCTTCGCCCCGCGGGATCAGGATCTCCGAGATCCGGACCTGCTCCGGGATCCGCCAGGTTTCCTTCTCCCGCTCGTAGGCGAGCCGCAGGGCGTCGTCCCCGAGGTCGATCTTGGAGTGGACCTCTCGCCCGACGACCCGCTGGACCGAGAGCGAGTGGCGGAGCTGCTCGCGGAGCTTGTCCACCGTGAGCCCGGTCGCGGCCAGCGCCTTCACGAACTCCTCGTCCGTCGCGACCTGGTTCTGCTCCTTGAGCTTCTTGATGTAGTCCTCCACCTCCGCGTCGGTGGTCACGAGGTCGAGATCCCGGGCCCGGTCCTCGAGAAGCGATTCGTTGACGAGCTCCTCCATCACGGTCTTCTTCGTCTCGACGACCTGCTTGTCCGAGGGCGTCTTCCCGCTTTCCCGGATGTTCTGGAGGACACGCTGGTCGAAGGCGGTCTGCGTGATGACGCGCGAGTTGACCCGGACGAGGATCCGGTCGATCAGCTCGGCCGACACGAGACCCGGGCCGAGGACCAGAGCCACCACCAACGGGAGGAACGGGCGGAAACGGGTACGCTTCACGCGCCGGAGTCTAACGAATCGGACTCAGCGCCTCCCCTCCGGCTTCGGAAACGCCCCCACGTAGGGGAACGGGAGGTGCTCCTCCAGCACCGAGACCGGGTGCTTCTCTCGCGCCTCGGTCAGGATCGCCTCGACCGCCGCGCTGCTCCTCTCCTCGCCGAGGGTGAGCCGGAGGGCCGGGGCTTCCTCCTCGAACGTCCCCTGCCTCGGCTCCCGGCGCTCCTCCACCCGGAAGATGTGGAACCCGTGCGGGGTCGAGAGGACCGGCGTGACGGCGCCGGCCGCGAGGCCCCAGACCGCCTTCTCGAACTTCGGGGGGAGGTCGGCCTGGGCCAGAAAGCCCAGCGACCCGCCCGTCGCCGAGTTCGGGGCGATGCTCAGGGCGCGGGAGACGTCGATCCAGGGCTGGCCCCGCTCCAGGCGCCGGCGCCCCTCCTCGGCCTGGTCCTTCGCCGGGAAGATGAGCTGGGAGACTCGGAGGAGGGGAGCTCCCTGGTCCTTCGCCCGCCGCGCCGCCCACTCCTTGCGAAGGAGCGCCTCGTCGATCTCCGAAAGCCGCGCCCGCCGGCCGATGAGATCCCCCCGACGGTCCGCCGCCGTCGGGCCACCCGCCTTCGGCACCGCCTCCTCGACGGCGCGCTCGATCAGCTTCTCCTCGAGGAACTGGTCGAGAAGGCTGGAGGCGACTTTCGGGGAGACGCGCTTGGCGTCGTCCCCCGCCGCCTGCCGGATGTACGCGGCGGCCTCCGGCCACTCGACCGGCCGGTCCCCGACCAGGGCGACCACCGAGCCGCCCATCGCCGTCCCCGCCTTCCCTCGTCCGCACCCCCCGGCCGCCAGGAGGAGCGCGACCGCGGGGACGAGGAGCCCGGCCGCACGGCGAGCGGGCCCGGTCACGGAAGCGCTCCCGCCCTCGCGATCGACGCCAGGAACGCTTCGGCGCGCCCCGGAATCGACGCGAGGTCCTCGCGGGGGCTCTCGAAGGCCTTCGGGACCCGGAAGGAATCGGGCCCCGACGCGGACAGCTCCCCCTTGCGGAGGGCCGAGAGGATCTTCTCCGGGTCGATGCGGTGCTCCTTCTCGAGGGTCGCCGCCAGCTCGTCCCCGCGCCGGTGGAGCGCCTTCACTCCGAGCCGTTGCGCGGCGAGCCGGAGGCGCGCGACGGCCAGGAGACGCGCGAACTCGGGAGGAGCCTGGCCGTACCGGTCCTCTGCCTCGCGCGCCACCCGCACGAGCGCGTCCGCGTCGGAGGCGCCGGCGACCTTCTTGTAGAGGGCCATCCGGAGGTTCTCCTCCCCGATCCACGCCGGCGGCAGGCCCAGGGGGATCCCGAGCTGGATCGTCACCTCGCGCGTCTCGGGAATCGGCTCCCCCTTCATCTCCGCGATCGCCTCCTCGAGAAGCTGGACGTAGGTCTCGTACCCCACGGCGCCGATCTCCCCCGACTGCTCGCCGCCGAGGAGGTTCCCCGCTCCCCGGATCTCCAGGTCCTTGGCCGCGATCCGGAACCCGGCGCCGAGGTCCGAGAACTCCTGGATCGCCTTCAGCCGGCGCCGCGCCTCGTCCGTCAGCGGCATCCCCGGCGGGACCAGCAGCCAGCACGACGCCGGCTTGTCGCTCCGGCCCACCCTTCCCCGGAGCTGATAGAGCTGCGAGAGGCCGTAGAGGTCGGCCCGGTCGATCAGCATCGTGTTCGCGGACGGGATGTCGAGGCCGTTCTCGACGATCGTGGTGGCGAGGAGGAGGTCGGCCGCCCGCGTCGTGAAGGCGCGCATCGCCCGCTCCAGCTCCATCTCCCCCATCTGGCCGTGGCCGGCGACGACCCGGACGTCCGGGACCAGCTCCGCCAGCTTTTCCCGCCACGCCCCGAGCGACTCGACGCGGTTGTGGACGAAGTAGACCTGCCCCCCCCGGTCGATCTCCGCGCGGATCGCCTCGCGGATCACGTCGTCGCTCGTCGCCACGACGTGCGTCGCGATCGCGAGCCGGTCCTTCGGGGGGGTCTCGATCACGGAGAGGTCCCGGATCCCGGCCAGGGAGAGGTTCAGCGTCCGGGGAATGGGCGTCGCCGACATCGCGAGGACGTCCACCGCGGCCCGCCACTCCTTGATCCGCTCCTTCTGGGCGACCCCGAACCGCTGCTCCTCGTCGATCACGAGGAGGCCGAGGTCCCGGAACTTCACGTCCTTGGAGAGGAGCCGGTGGGTGGCGATGACGACGTCGAGGGTCCCCTCGGCCAGCCGGCGGGCCACCTCCTTCCGCTCCTCCGGCCCCCGGAAGCGCGAGAGCAGGTCGATCGTCACGGGGAACGCCGCGAAGCGCCGCTTCAGGGTGCGGAAGTGCTGGTCGGCCAGGATCGTCGTCGGGCAGAGGAGAGCCGCCTGCTTGCCGTCCAGGACGCTCTTGAAGATCGCCCGCATCGCGACCTCGGTCTTCCCGTATCCGACGTCGCCGCACAGGAGCCGGTCCATCGGCCGTTCCGACTCCATGTCCCGCTTGACGTCGCGAATCGCGGCGACCTGGTCCGGCGTCTCGGTGAACTCGAACGCCTCCTCGAACTCCTTCTGCCACGGCGAGTCCTTCGAGAAGGCGTGGCCCTCCGCGGTCGCGCGCTTGGCGTACAGCTTCAGGAGCTGGTCGGCGATGTCCTTCACCGCCTTCCGGACGGAGGCCTTCCGCTTCGCCCACCCGGCGCCGCCGAGGCGGTCCAGGGGCGGGGTAGAGGTGTCGCCCGCGCTCGCGTACTTCTGGATCAGGTCGAGGCCCTCGACCGGGACGAGGAGCTTGGCGTCGTCCGCGTACCGGAGGTCGACCATCTCCCGGATCGCCTCCCCGTCCGGGATCTGCGCCAGGCCGGCGAAGCGGCCGAGGCCGTAGTCGCGGTGGACCACGATGTCGCCCGCCTTCAGGTCGCGGAGGTCCGAGAGGAACGCCTCCGAGGCCGCCTTCCGGCGCGGCGGCGGGACCCGCGGCTCCCCGAACACGTCGGCCGCCGTCAGGACGTAGAGGCCGGCCCCCCTCCAGAGGAAACCGTGCTCCGTCCCCCCGTCCACGAGGCGGCAGGCCCCCGGGGCGAGCGGCGAGCGGGACTCCGCGGCGACGTGGTCGATCTCGTATTCGGCGAGAAGCCGCTCGAAGTGCTCCCGCTCTCCCTTCCGGGCCGCCGTCAGGACGACCGCGAGCCCCTCCTTCCGGCTCCGCGTCAGCTCCTTGGGAAAGGCCGGGAGCTGGTCCTCGAACGAAGGGGCGCTCTCGGCCCCCACCGCGAGCGTGTCGCCTCCCGGCACGGCGGGATAGAGAGCGAGGACCGTCCGGCGGCCGAGCTCCCCCTCGAGGCGGTCCGGGTCGCCCGCGAGCCGGATCGGGTCCGGGACGACCCGTCCCGCCCTCCGGACCTTCTCGTAGTCGAGCCGCAGGACGTCCGCCGCGCGGACCAGCTCTTCCCTCACGGCGTCCAGGTCGTCCACCGCCAGGACGAAGGCTCCCGCGTGGTCGAGGACCGACGACGCCGGCCCGCCCCCGGCGAGGAGCGGGAGGAGCTCCTCCAGCCCGTCGTTCTTCCGGGGGGCGGACGGGTCCCGAGGCACCGGCGGGTCGTCGTCCGGCGTCCGGCAGGAATCCAGGACCCTCCGGGCCTGCTCGCGGGTCGCCGCCGTATCGGCCGTCGTGGCCATCGGCGGAACGAGGACCTCCGTCCGCTCGCCTGTCGACCGCTGCGTGTCGGGGTCGAAAGTCCGGATCGACTCCACCGTGTCGAAATCGAACTCGACCCGGATCGGCTCCGGGAAGTTGGGCGGGAAGAGGTCGAGGAGACCGCCACGCACGGCGATGTCCCCGCACTCCGTGACGAGATCGGTCCGCGAGTACCCCTCGTCGAGGAGGGCGGCGACGATCCGGAGCGGCGCCGTCTCGTCTCCCCGCTTGACCAGGAGGGAGCGGTTCCGGAACGCCCCCGGCTCCGGGAGGATCCGGAGGAGGGCGCGGGCGGGGATGGCGAGGGCGTCGAGGGACCCCGACGCGAGCCGCGCGAGCGTCCCGAACTCGTCGCGCCTCACCTTCAGCGACGGGGCGACGCCCTGGTATGGAGTGAGGGAGGGGGACGGGAAGAGCGCGGCCCGCTCCGCCCCGAAGACCGCCGCCGCGTCGCGGGCGAAGACGGCCGCGTCCCTCTCGTGAGCGAAGACGACCGCCCACCTCAGGCCGAGGGCCCGGGAGGCGGCCGAGAGGAGCCACGGGGCCAGCCCTTGAGGCAGCCCGACCAGAGCCGTCGCGGGCGCACCCCCTGCCACGGACGACTCGATTCTCCGGACGAGCTCCGCCGTCCGGGGGTCGGCGGAAACCCTCTCCAGGATCGGTCCGATGACGCCGCTCACCCTTTCATTATTGCGGACCGCTTAAAATCGCCCGGTTCACGACGAGGAGGAGCCCATGCCCGAAGGACCAGAGGTCGAAACGGAGAACCTGCGCGAGGCGATCAAGGAGGAGATGGAGCACTCCGGCGGGAGCTTCCTGAAGGCCATCGCCGCGACCACGGCGATCCTGGCCGCCTTCGCCGCCGTCGCGGCCCTTCGAGCCGGCGCCACCGTGAACGAGGCGCTCGTCCTGAAGACCGAGGCGGCCCGCCTCCAGGCCGAGGCGTCGGATCAGTGGGCCTACTACCAGGCGAAGGGGCTGAAAGCCGCGGTCCAGGAGGCCTCCCAGACCGCCTGGCAGGCTGCCGGCAAGGATGCGCCCGCCCAGTTTGCCGAGAACCAGAAGCGCTACAAGGAAGAGCAGGTCGAGATCCAGAAGAAGGCCCGGGAGCTGGAGGAGAAGCGCAACGAGAAGTCGAAGGAGGCGGACCACCTCCTGCACCACCATCACGGCTTCGCGAACTCGGTCGCCCTGTTCCAGGTCTCGATCGCCCTCGGAGCGCTCGCGGCCCTGACGCGGAACAGGCCCCTCTGGTACGCCTCGATGGCGGTCGGCCTGGCCGGCATCGGCCTCTTCGCAACGACGTTCCTGAAGTAGAGGCGATCGGAGGAGTCGGGGTCAGCGGGAAACCACCCTCAGCTTCCGCACGGCGGCGGCCACCTGCGCCGCGGCCGCGTCGACCTCGGTCGCCGTCGTGAAGCGGCCGAGCGAGAACCGGATCGACGCCCGGGCCAGCGCGGGCGAACGCCCCAGCGCCAGGAGGACGTGGCTAGGCTCCAGGCTGTCCGAGCTGCACGCGGCTCCCGGAGAGACCGCGAGGCCCGAAAGCTCCAGGAAGAGCTGGTCACCGTCGACTCCCGGGAACGCGAGGTTCAGTGTCCCGGGCAAACGCTCCGCCGGGTGGCCGTTCAGGAGGGCATCGGGAACGGCCTCCAGGATGGCCGCCTGGAGCCTGTCGCGAAGGAAGGCCACGCGGCGCGACTCCTCCACGCGGCTCTCGAGGGCCAGCCGCGCCGCGGTGGCGAACCCGACGATCGCCGGCACGTTCAGCGTCCCCGAGCGAAGGCCCCGCTCGTGCCCGCCCCCGTGGATCAGCGGAGCGAGGCGGACGCGGGGCGCGCCGGACCGGACCCAGAGCGCGCCGATTCCCTTCGGGCCGCAGACCTTGTGCGCGGAGATCGAGACCAGGTCGACCGGAAAGGAGCCGACGTCGAACGGCACCTTCCCGAAGGCCTGGACGGCATCGGTGTGGAAGAGGACGTTCCGCTCCCGGCACACCCGGCCGATCTCCGCGACCGGGTTCAGCGTCCCCGTCTCGTTGTTGGCCGTCATCACCGAGACGAGGAACGTCTCCGCGCCGATCGCCTCGGCCACGGAAGCCGCGCCCGGGACCCCGTCGGCGCCGGGCGGGAGGGTGGTCACCCGGAACCCCTCCCGCTCCAGCTGCCGCGCGGAGTCCAGGACCGCGCTGTGCTCCAGCTGCGACGTGACCACGTGCGTCTTCCCGGGCCCCGCCGCGTGAGCCGCGCCGAGCAGCGCGAGGTTGTCCGACTCCGTCGCCCCAGACGTGAAGACGATCTCCCTCGCCTCTCCCCCGAGCGCACGGGCCAAGGTCTCGCGGGCGTCCTTCACGAGCGCCTCGGCCCTCCAGCCGTACGCGTGCGAGCGGGACGCGGCATTCCCGAAATCGCCGGTGAGGGCGGGAAGCATCGCCTCGAGCACCCGCGGGTCGAGGGGCGTCGTCGCCGCGTAATCGAGGTAGATCGGGAGTCCCCGCACCATCGACACGAGGATACCCGCCGACGCTAGACTCCCCTCGTTGAGCAGCGCCGCGTTCCTCTCCCCCCCGCCCGAGGTGACCCTCGTGAACGCCTTCGCCCGGCCTTTCGACGGTGCGGTGGCGGCCGCGAGGACCTGCTACAGCCCGAAAGGGATCGTCACGCCGGAGGAGGTCGCTGGCGACGGAGCGCCCGAGGCGGAGCGAGACCGGCGGCTCGCGCGGCGCGACTCCCTCGCCAGGGACGTCTACGCCGCCGGCCATCACACGACCTACCAGCACGCCCACTTCCAGTTCGCGCTCCGGAACGTCTCGCGGCAGCTGATCTGGAGCTTCCTCCACGCGCACCCCTGGTACAACTCGGAGCAGACCTCCCAGCGCTACGTCGAGGTGAAGCCCGGGACCTTCGCCGTCCCCCCCCTCCAGGGGCGGGCCCTCGACGTCTACCGCGCGGCCGCCGGGAGGCAGCTCGAGGCGTACCGCGAGCTGGGGCGGCTCCTCCGGCCCGCGGCCGCCCGCGCCTTCTTCGACACCTTCCGCGGACGCGAGAGCCAGCCGGAACGGTGGGAGAAGGCGATCGGGAGGCGCGCGATGGAGGTGGCCCGGTACGTCCTCCCGGTCGCCACCTTCTCGACGCTCTACCACACCATCTCGGCCGTCACCCTCTTCCGGTACCGCCGCCTCGCCCTCTCCTTCGACGCTCCCTTCGAGCAGCGCCTGGTCGTCGACGCGATGGTCGGAGAGGTTCTCCGCCACGACCCGGGTTACGCCGCCGTCCTCGAGGAGCCGCTGCCGTTCGAGGAGATGCCCGAAGCGAGGGCCCTCGGACGGCTCGGCGCCTGCTTCAGGCGCGACTCTTCCTCCTCGGCGAAGTTCCGTTCCGAGTTCGACGCCTCGCTGGGCGGCTACGTTTCGCGTCTCGTCGACCGGAAGGGAAGGAACGAGGAGCTCCTCGCCGCCTCCGTCCGCGAGCTCCTGGGCGTGCCGGCCGGGGTCGTCTCCGACGACGACGCCATCGCGCTCGCCCTCGACCCGGCCTCGAACCGCCTCCTGGGCGAGGCGCTCGACCTGACGGACCACTCGAAGCTCTCGCGCGTCCTCCACCACCCTTCCTACACCTTCCGCAAGAGGCTCTCGCACACCGCCGACAGCCAGGACCAGCGGCACCGGATGACTCCCGCCTCGCGTCCCGTCCTCGGCGCCTACCTGACCGACGCGCCCGACTACGTGACGCCGAAGCTCCTCCTCGGCACCGGCGCCGCCGAGTCCCTCTATCTGACGACGATGGTCCGGACGTGGGAGGCGATCGGCGAGCTCCGCTCCCTGGGCGTCCCCGACGAGTTCCAGGCCTACCTCCTTCCGAACGCGGTGGCCCTCCGGTTCACCGAGTCGGCCGACCTCGCGGCCCTCCGCCACAAGCACGCGATGCGCCTCTGCTTCAACGCACAGGAGGAGATCTGGCAGGCCTCCGTCGACGAGGCGCTCCAGATCCGCGAGGCCGAGCCCCGGATCGGGAGATGGCTCCTCCCGCCCTGCGGCCACCGCGCGCGTGCAGGCGCGAAGCCGGTCTGCCCCGAGGGCGAGCGGTTCTGCGGCGTCGTCGTCTGGCGGCAGGACGTCGCCGCCTACAGACGGCTCTTCTAGGTCACTCGGCCCGGATCCGGGCGGCGGTGCACGGGGTCAGCCCCTTCCCGCCGATCCCGCGCGACGGGAAGACCACGACGTAGTAGTCGCCCGGCCCCCGATCGAGGGGAACGTCGAGCCGGAACTCGCCCGAGGCGCCGACCGGAAAGCTCCCCTTGTCGCCGCTCTCCCAGACCAGGCCCGGGCCCGCGACGGGCAGGATGCTGCGGATCGCCGGCGGCAGGCCGTAGCTCCGTCTCGCTCCGGCCTCGAGGCGGCTCAACGGACGGGGAGGCTCTTCGTACCGGATCTCCACGACGGCGACGTTCCACCCGGCCGGCAGCTTCGCGGCGAACGGCGCGACCGAGCCGGCCGGGAGCGCTCCGGCCGGGATCTCCACCCAGTCCAGCATCTGCCGGACGTACTCCTCCGTCATCCGGAACTCGCCGGCCACGACCGCGAGGCCGATTCCCACGTGCGTCCATTCCGGGTTCAGGACCGTCCTCCGGTGCCCGTCGTCGGGCGGCCTCTCCGCCATCATCCGGGCATGCGACCGGAGGAGGAGGTCCAGCGGCGGGTCGGTGATGGGGGGCGGCGAATGCGACTCGGACGCCGCGTTCTCCGCGTGCTCGTCGACTCCCCCCGCCTCGGCCCAGCGGAGATAGGGCGCCCTCCCCTCCAGGTCCCAGTGACCCGAGAACGACCTCTCCGCAGCCTCGCGGCAGAAGAGGTCGCCGGCCCTCGCCGCGCGAGGGCTGTACCCGAGCCGGCCGAGGCCCGCCTCGGCGCGCTCCTGGTTGATCTTCCGGAGGAGGACCCGTTTCTCCCGGGCGTACGGCTCGTCGTACGGAAGCTCCAGGCGGTCCGGGCCGAGCCGGACGACCGGGAGCCGTCTCGCCCGCGATGCGGCCGCAGGCGGTGACTGGGCGGAGCCGGCTCCGGCCGGCCCCCCGGCGGCCGTGAATGTCGCCGCGGCGGCAGTCAAAGCCGCCAAGGCCGCCGGGACAAAGGCCCATCTCCCCGGTCGCACGGATAGAATCTAACCGATCGTTCCGCGCGATGGGGCGGTCGGAGGGGGGCGATGATCCGATTCGGAACCTCGGGCTGGCGCGCGGTCCTCGGCGAGGGGTTCACCTTCGACAAGGCGCGCCGGGTCGTGACCTCGATCGTCCGAGTGGCCCGGGAAAGCGGCGACCCGGCCAGGGGGATCGTCCTCGCCTCCGACACCCGCTTCCTGGGCGAGCGGTTCGTCGAGGAGGCCGCCCGCGTCATCGCCCGGGAAGGGGTCCGGCCGATCGTGGCGGACCGGGACGTCCCGACCCCGGCGGTCTCCTTCGCCATCCGCTCCCTCGGGGCGCTCGGCGGCATCAACTTCACCGCCTCCGACAACCCGCCCGAGTACAACGGCATCAAGTTCTCGACGGCCGACGGAGCGCCAGCCCTGCCGCGCGTCACCTCGATGGTCGAGGCCGCGATCGCGAAGACCACGGCCGCCGACGCCGCCCCCGCCCCGAAGGCCGCCTTCGACCGGCTGGAGGCCTCGGCTTCCTACCTGAGGGACCTGGCCAGCAAGGTCGACACGAGGGTCCTCGCGGCGTCGGGGCTCCGGGTCGCCGTCGACCCCCGTTTCGGCACCTCCCGCGGCTACCTCGACCTCTTCCTCAGGGGCGCCGGCATCGACGTCACCACCATCAACTTTCACCGCGACCCCTATTCCGTGGGGCTCTCGGCCCGGTGCGACGAGGCGAACCTCGGATCCCTCGCGGCCGTCGTCACGAGGGAGAAGAGGGCGCTCGGCCTCGCGACGGACGGCGACGGGAACCGGTTCGGCGTCCTGGACGCCGACGGCTCCTACGTCGACCCGAACCTCTGCCTCATGCTCCTCACCGACATGCTCCTCGCGCGGCGCAGCCCGGGCGACACGCGCGGCGTCGCGCGCTCCGTCGCCACGACCCACGGGCTCGACGCGGTGGCGAAGGCGCACGGCGCCCCGCTCTTCTCGCGCCCGGTCGGCTTCAGGTACATCGGCGAGCTCCTCCTCGCGGGGAAGATCGTCGTCGGCGGCGAGGAGTCGGCCGGCTTCACGATGGAGGGGCACGTCCCCGTGAAGGACGGCCTCCTGGCCGGCCTCCTCCTGGCCGAGCTGGTGGCCCGGACGGGCAAGAGCCTCCGGACGCTGCTGGACGACCTGTTCGAGAGAGTCGGCCGGTTCGTCCCGGCGAGGACCGGCGTCCGCCTCGACCCTTCCCTCGCGGCGAAGCTGAAGAAGCGTCTCGACGAGGACCCGTCCACGTTCGCCGGCCTGAAGGTGGAGGGGATCGACCGGACCGACGGCCAGAAGCTCCTCCTCGGCTCCGGACGGTGGATCCTCCTCCGCCCCTCGGGCACCGAGGCCGTCATCCGGATCCACGCAGAATCCGATTCCGAAACCGAGACCGCGCGACTCGTCGCGGCCGCGAAAGCCCACGTTTTCGAGAGCTGACCTGGCTGAAGATAGAGCGACCTGAAGGAGAGCGAACCATGTACGCCATCGAATCGATCCACGCCCGCGAGATCCTCGATTCCCGCGGCAACCCGACCGTCGAGGTCGAGTGCCTTCTCGAAGGGGGCGCCTCCGGGCGCGCCGGCGTTCCTTCCGGCGCGTCGACCGGCACGCGCGAGGCCCTGGAGCTCCGCGACGGCGACAAGAAGCGCTACGGCGGCAAGGGGGTCCTGAAGGCGGTCGAGAACGCCAACAAGATGATCGCCCCCGAGCTGGAGGGGATGGACGCCCGGCAGCAGGCCGAGATCGACCGGCTGATGATCGACCTCGACGGGACCGACATGAAGACGAAGCTCGGCGCGAACGCCATCCTCGGCGTCTCCATGGCCGTCTGCCGCGCGGCGGCGGAGGCGTGCGACCTGCCGCTCTTCCGGTACGTCGGCGGCACCGGCGCCGTCACGCTCCCCGTCCCGCTGATGAACGTCATCAACGGCGGCGAGCACGCCGACAACCCGCTCGACGTCCAGGAGTTCATGCTCGTCCCCGCGGGCTTCCCGGACTTCAGGGAGGCGCTCCGCGCCGGCTCGGAGGTCTTCCACGCCCTGAAGGGGGCGCTCAAGGCCAAGGGCCTCGCGACCGGAGTCGGCGACGAGGGGGGCTTCGCCCCGGCGCTGGCGACGACCCGCGCCGCCCTCGACTTCCTCGTCGAGGCGATCGGCAAGGCCGGCTACAAGCCCGGAGAGAACATCTTCCTCGCGCTCGACTGCGCCGCCTCCGAGTTCTTCGAGGACGGCAAGTACGCGCTCGAGGGGAAGAAGCTGAGCCCCGAGCAGATCGTCGATTTCTGGGAAGGGATCGCGAAGGACTACCCCATTCTCTCGATCGAGGACGGCTGCGCCGAGCAGGACCAGGTGGGCTGGAAGCTCCTGACCGACCGGATCGGAAGCAAGATCCACCTGATCGGCGACGACAACTTCGTGACGAATCCGAAGATCCTGGCCGAGGGGATCAGGAACGGGATCGCGAACGGTCTTCTCGTGAAGCTGAACCAGATCGGGACGATCACCGAGACGCTCCAGGCCGTCCGGATGGCCCAGACGGCGAAGTACGTCACGGTCATCTCTCACCGGTCGGGCGAGACCGAGGACACCACCATCGCCGATCTGGCCGTCGCCACGAACGCGGGGTTCATCAAGACCGGCTCCCTTTCGCGGTCGGACCGGGTGGCCAAGTACAACCGCCTCCTCCGGATCGAGGAAGACCTCGGCGAGTGCGCCGTCTACCCGGGCCTTTCGGCGAAGAAGAGCTGACCAGAGGACGGATCGAAGGAAAAGAGGGATCATCAGCAGGTGAGATTCGAACGAATCCAGGGTCCGAGGCGTGGCGGCGTCCGTCGATCGCCGGCGGCCCACCCTCGCCCGGCCCCACCGGAGATCACGACTCCCACCGACCGGCGACCGGTCCAGGAACCGGCCGCCCGGCGGCAGCCCAAGGCCCTCTCCGCCTGGTCCTTCCTCGCGGGGTCGCTCGTCGTCTCGGCCCTCCTCTTCGGTCTCTTCCTCCTCGGGGACCGCGGCCTGTGGGACCTGCGGCGTCAGAGGCAGCGGCTCGCGAATCTCCAGACCGAGGTCTCGGCGCTGGCGGCGGAGAACAGTCGCCTGGAGGAGGAGGTCGGCCGCCTCCGGGACGACCCGGCCGCGTCCGAGAAGATCGCCCGCGAGGAGCTGAACTTCGTCCACCCGGGCGACGTCGTCCTCGTCCTCCCGAAGGGATGGACCGAGAAGGCCGCCGCCGAACAGGTGGCGAAGAGGTCCCAGGCCAGCGCCGGGCCGGAGAAGCAGCACGAAAAGAAAGAGGCCGAACGCCCTTGACGAAACACGCCTTCGCGGCTATGTTTCACGGCCCGACGCGGGGTGGAGCAGTCTGGTAGCTCGTTGGGCTCATAACCCAAAGGTCGCAGGTTCAAATCCTGCCCCCGCAACCATACATAAATCCCCGAGATGCAAGGGGTTAC
>CAIMWE010000045.1 GCA_903845115.1 uncultured Acidobacteriota bacterium
ACCGCCGCCTTGGACGTCTGGGTGAACCGAACGGTCCCGTCGGCGAACCGGGTCTCGGCCGGGAACGACTCCTGGCCGCCCGGCTCCAGGACCTCCCGGTCCTGTCGGGCGAGCTCGTCGGCAGTCGCCCGGGGGATCCGGTCGGGGAAGTCGTAGACGGTCCGTCCGACGATTTCCTCCTTCGGGCGACCGTGGACCCTCGAGGCGTAGGCGTCGTTGCAGAGCCGGAACACCCCCTCGCGGTCCTTGAAGAAGATCGGCAGCGGGGCGGCGTCGACGAGGGCCTGCAGGAAGGCGTTCTTCTCGTCAATCGCAGCCTGGGCGGCGACCCGCTCCGAGACATCGCGGACCACCCCGATCGCGTGCCACCGGTCGTCCAGTCTCAGCGCCGCCAGAGAGAACTCGACCGGGAACTCCGAGCCGTCCTTCCTGAGCGCGGCCAGCTCCACGGTCTTCCCGATGGCCACCCCTCTCCCGGTCGCCCGGAACGTCTCGAACGCGGCCAGTTGAGCTGCGTGGAATCGGGGAGGCGCGACCAGGTCGTGGAGGTTCCGCCCGACCGCCTCCGCCGCGCTCCACCCGAAGATCGTCCCCGCCGCCCGGTTCCAGAAGGTGATCCGGCCATCCGAGTCCATCGTGAGGAAGGCCTCGTTCGTGGCCTCCGCGAGCGCCCGGAAGACCCGCTCGTCGACGGTCCCGGAGCCGCCCGGCGCGCCCGCCGCGGGGGTCCGGTCCTCCGGGTCGGTGGGTCGATTCGCCATGAGCCACCCCTTCCCACGGGAATCCGGTGATTCTAGGACGAAAAGAGATCTCCTCTCCCGGAACCTCCCGATGAACCGCGCGGCCGGGCTCCGAGGGTGTACGCTCCGTCCGCGGATGCCGAGCCACGTCGAGAGCCGCGCCGACCTCCCCATCGACCGCCTGGTGAACTCGTTCCTCGAGGGGACGCAGGTCGAGGACCCCCGGCTCTTCAAGGCGCTCTCCGCCCTGGACGACGAGGGGAGGCGCAATCTGGCCGGCGTCCTCGGGCGCTTCGACGAGAGGGGCCTGGGCGACCTGGAAGCCGAGGAACGGCTCAAAGCCCGGCGGATCGTCGGCCGGCTCCACAGGCCCTCGACCCCGTCGCTCGCGCTCCTCAACCGGGTCCTCGATTACCTCGACCTGAACGGCAACGGCCTGCTCGACGGACAGGAAGTGCGGCTCGCGAGCCAGGTCATCGAGACCTTCCAGCCAGCCGAGTCGAGGAGCGACTCGCTCTCCTGCAAGGACCTCGAGCTCCTCTACGCCGTCGTGCGCGGCCTCGACGGCGACCACGACGGGCGGCTCTCGCGCCCCGAGAGGCTGCGGCTCGAGGAGATCGCCGCCCGCCGCCGAGTACCCGTCAGGGCTTGACGTCCCGGACGGCGCCGAACTGCGCGAGGTCCTTCTTCACCGACTCCTCCCCGACCACGACGACGGTCTGGAGCCGCGAGGGAAAGAGCGTCCGTCCCGCCTCGCGGACCTCGGCAGCCGTCACCGCGTTCACCTTCCCGACGTACTCGGCGAGGAGCTCCGGCGGCAGCCCCCTGACCCAGTAGCTCTCGAGGGCCGAGGCGACCGACCCCTGGACCTGGTTCCCGAGGAGATAGCGCCCGGTCTGGAGGCGCTTGGCCCCCGTCAGCTCCTCGGTCGTCACGTCGGTCGTCCCCATCCGGTCGAGCTCGTAGAAGATCTCCACGAGCGCGGCCGCGGTCACCTCGTTCCGGACCTCGGCGGTCGTCCGGAGCACCCCGCCGGCCCGGAACGTCGTGAACGACGCGCGGGGGGAGTAGGTGTAGCCCTTCTCCTCCCGGATGTTCTGCGTCAGGCGGCTGGCGAAATCGCCTCCGTAGATCGTGTTGGCGAGGACGCCGGGGAAGTACGCCGGGTCGGCGAGCCCGGGGCCGGTCCGGCCGAGGGCGAGGCTCGACTGGACCGAGCCGGGCCGGCTGACGAAGAGGATCTCCCGGGCCTTCGCGGCGGGCAGCGGGCCGGCATCCGGCACGAGGGGCCCTTCGCCCTTCCAGCCGCCGAAGAGACGGGCGACGCTCCGCTGGACGGAGGCGCCGTCGAACGCGCCGACGACGACGAGGAGCGCGCCGTCGGGGCGGAATCGGCGGGCGAACTCGCCCTTCAGCAGGTCGCGGTCCACCTTTCTCACCGCTTCCGGCGTCGGGGCCACGATCCGGTACGGGTGGTCCCCGAAGACGGCGGCGGCGAGGACCTTCTCGGAGAGGAACTCGGGGGTCGACTCCTTCACCTGGAGCTGCTGCAGGGTATTGGCCTTGGCGAGCTCCACCTCCTCGGCGCGGAAGGAGGCGTTTCGCGCGACGTCGGCCAGGATCTCGAGGATCCGGGTCGTCCCGGTGGCGAGGCCGTCGGCGCCGACGGTGATCGCGTCGTCGGACGCGTCCGCCGAGAGGGAACCGCCGATCGCCTGGAGCTCCTCGGCGATCTGCCGCGACGACCGGTGGGTCGTCCCTTCCTTCAGCAGGTCGGCGAGGATCTGGCCCGTTCCCTCGAGTCCCTTCGGGTCGGATGCGGTTCCGCCGCGGACCGCGAGGAGAGCGGTCACCTTCGGGAACCCATCGCGCGGGACCAGCCAGACGGTGAGCCCCTCGGCGGTCGTCGACTTCAGGATGCGGGGAGCGGGGAGCGGCCTGTCCTGCCCGAACGGAGGGATCTCCTTCGGCAGGGCCTTCGGCTCGGCCGCCGCAGCGGAGCCGGCGGCGACGAGGAGGAGGGAGGACGAGACGGCGAGGGCGGAAAGGAGGACGGACGACGAGGTCTTCTTCACGACGCGCTCCTCACTGGCCTTTCGCGGGGGCCGGATCGGGCCTGGGCGCGGGCCGGCGGTCCACGACCGTCCGGTTCGCGGCGGTGACGTAGGCGGCGGCGACCCGCCGGACGTCCTCGGCGGTGACAGCCCTGATCCGCGCGGGGAGGTCGTTGACGCCCGCGGCGCTTCCCGTCGTCGTCTGGGCGATCGCGAGGAGGTCGGCCCGGCCGAGCGGTGTCTCGAGAGCGGCGTAGAGGTCCGACTCCATCTTCGTCTTCACCCGGGAAAGCTCCGCGGCGGTGGGGCCGCCCTTCGCGATCGCGGCCGTGATCCCCTCCATCGTCTTCACCACCGTCCGGGCGCCGGTCGTCGGCTTGTAGAGGCCGAAGAAGGTCATCAGGGTCGGGCCCTCGATCTCCCAGGGACTGCCGACCGGCCAGTTCGTCCCGCCCGAGATCTCGAGGAGCAGCTCCTTCCCCTTCACGAGCCCAAGGTAGAAGCGCGAGGCGTCTCCTCCGGCGAGGATCTCGCCGAGGACGACCGCCGGGAGGTAGTCCTTCGAGGCGATCCCGGGGAGCTTGAAGCCGACCGCGAGAGCCGGCACCTGCGCCAGGGGGTCCGTCTGGTCGAGCCACCGCTCGGCCGTGTTGGCCGCCTCCGTGACGTCGGGGCGCTTCGGAGCCGTCCGGGAGGGGATCTCCCCGAAGTACTTCTCGACCTTCGCGAAGACCTCCGCACTCTCCACGTCCCCCGCGATGGCGATCACGGCGTTGCTGGGCGTGTAGTAGGCCTCGAAGAAGCTCTTCACGTCGGCGACAGTCGCGGCGTCCAGGTCGGCAAAGGAGCCGTAGCCGTCGTGCGCGTTCTCCCACCTGTCCAAGGCCTTCCCGAAGAGGTCGGTCCAGAAGAAGAGCCCGTACGGCTTGTTCAGGACGTTGACCCGGATCTCCTCCTTCACGACGTCCCGCTGGTTCTGGAGGTTCTTCTCCGAGAGGTCCAGCCCCTTCATCCGGTCGGCCTCGAGCCAGAGGATCGCGTCGAGCGCCGAGACGGGGGCCTTCACGATGTAGTTCGTGAAGTCGTAGCTGGTCGAGGCGTTGTCGGTGCCGCCGCCCCCCTGGACCACCCGGTCGTAGACCCCCTTCGGCGCGATCGGGGTCCCCTCGAACATCATGTGCTCGAAGAGGTGGGCGAACCCGGTCCGCCCCTTCGGCTCGAGCCGGAATCCGATCCGGTAGACGGTGCTCATCCCGAACGTCGGCGCGGAGTGGTCGGGAGAGACGACGACCGTCAGCCCGTTCTTCAGCGTCCGGGTCTCGACGGGGAGCTTCCAGCCGGCGGCCGGCGCGGCGCTCGCGCCGAGGGAAGGGAGAGCGAGAGCGACGAGGGCGAGGAAAGTCTGTCCGCGTCGCAAGCTGGAAGCGTTCATGGATCCCCCTGTCGGTGAAATGCTCACTCGCCCTCATACGTCCTGCGGCCGCGGGGGGTTTCCCCGTGACCGCGGTGCCGAGACCGCTCCAGGCGAGGTGGATGCGTCCTCGGGTCCGGAGACCGTCGGGTACTCCTGGCCTTCCCACCCCTCAGCGTGAGAGGGCGAGGAGCCGGACGGCGCCCTGGTTTCCGCCTTCCCCCGGGGATCTAAGACTCGATCCGCAGGGAATCGGGTAGCTCGTTCGTGTCGTCCGGGCGGGCGACGAAGCCGTGCTGCCGCAGGAGCTGGCCGCACAGCTCGACCGCCTCGACGATCCCGTCGGCAGGGCGGCCCGCCTTCATCCCGGAGACCACCTTCCCGACAACCCCGTCCCAGGTCCCGTCGGCCGCCTTTGCGTGGATTCCCGAATCGGCCAGGACGCGCACCTTCCGCTCGAGCAGGCTGACGAAAATCAGGATCCCGGTCCGGTCGCGGGTGGCGAAGACCTGCTCCCTCGTGAAGGCCGCCTCCGCGCGGAGCGAGACCTGCTCGTCCATCGCCCGCCGGCCCGCGAGGCGGCGGAGGAGGGGAGGGGCGAAGGGAGCGCCGAAGAAGCCGGCCGCGAAGGCGGCCGCGAAGACGAGGAGAGGCGTGGTGGAGTGCGCGGCGACCCAATCCTGCGCGAGCAGGTCCCCGGCGGCGACGGCCATCGCTCCCAGCACTGTTCCGGCCTTCCACGAAGCCTCGGCGTACGGTCCCGACGCCTCGACGAAGACCGGCACGATCTCGCCCGACGTCCCGTTCTCGGCCGCCGCCACCGCGGCGCTCACTCTGGCGAGGTCATCCCTGGAGAAACGGTTCTTCGGGCTCAACGGGGGGATTTTGACAGGATGGAGGCGTGGGGGCGAGACTCACGCCCCGGCGAGGACGCATCCGGCCCCGCACCCGGGGCCGTAGGCTGGGGGGGGGCCCACCCGCGTCGCACCGAAAAGACGACGGATACCTCAGAAGGAGACACCGATGAGCCTGGTCACCGAGAAGCCCGCGTCCACCGCCGCCGCGAAGAGCGCGAGGCCTGCGTACAAGGTGCAGGATCTCTCCCTGGCCGAGTTCGGCCGGAAAGAGATCCGCCTCGCCGAGCAGGAGATGCCCGGCCTCATGGCCGTGCGCGGCCGGTACGGCAAGGAGAAGCCCCTGAAGGGCGAGAGGATCATGGGGAGCCTCCACATGACGGTCCAGACGGCCGTCCTGATCGAGACGCTGGCCGAGCTGGGGGCGGACGTCCGGTGGGTCTCGTGCAACATCTTCTCGACCCAGGACCACGCCGCCGCGGCCGTCGTCGTCGGGCGGACGGAGACGGGCGGGACGCCGGCGGACCCGAAGGGGATCCCGGTCTTCGCCTGGAAGGGGGAGACGCTCGACGAATACTGGTGGTGCACCCGCGAGGCGATCGAGTGGCCCGACGGCTCCGGCCCGACGCTGATCGTCGACGACGGCGGTGACGCCACCCTCCTGATCCACAGGGGGGTGGAGTTCGAGAAGGCGGGCGCCGTCCCGGCGTTCGACCCGAAGGCCGACCCCGAGGAGTGGGGCGTCATCCTCGATTTCCTCCGGAAGGAAGTCGCGGCGAAAACCGGCTTCTTCACGAAGATCGCCCCGGTGATCAAGGGGGTCTCCGAGGAGACGACGACCGGTGTCCACCGCCTCTACCAGATGGAAGCGGAGGGGAAGCTCCTCTTCCCGGCGATCAACGTCAACGACTCGGTCACCAAGAGCAAGTTCGACAACATCTACGGTTGCCGCCACTCCGTCGTGGACGGCCTCAACCGGGCGACCGACGTGATGCTGGGCGGCAAGGTAGCCGTCGTCCTCGGCTTCGGCGAGGTGGGCAAGGGGTGCGCCGAGGCGCTCCGCGGCCAGGGGTGCCGGGTCGTCGTCACCGAAATCGACCCGATCTGCGCGCTCCAGGCCGCCATGCAGGGCTACGAGGTGAAGACGCTCGAGGACGTCGTCGGAGCCGCCGACCTCTTCATCACGGCGACCGGGAACCTCGACATCATCACCGCGGCCCACATGGCGAAGATGAAGGACAAGGCGATCGTCGGGAACATCGGCCACTTCGACAACGAGATCGACATGGCCGGCCTGAAGAAGGTCGCCGGGATCGAGCGGATCAACATCAAGCCGCAGTACGACGAGTGGAAGTTCCCCGACGGCCACTCGGTGATGATCCTGGCCGAAGGGCGCCTCCTGAACCTCGGCTGCGCCACCGGACACCCGAGCTTCGTCATGTCGGCCTCGTTCACGAACCAGGTCCTCGCGCAGCTCGACCTGGCGAAGAACAAGGGGGACCGGAAGAAGGACGTCACCGTCCTGCCCAAGACCCTCGACGAGGAGGTGGCCCGCCTCCACCTCGGCCACCTCGGCGTGAAGCTGACCCAGCTGACCGAGAGGCAAGCGGGGTACCTGGGGATCCCCGTGACCGGGCCGTACAAGCCGGACCACTACCGCTATTGATAGGTTTGGGGTCAGGTCTCTAGACTGTGATATTCGAGAAGGCACCACGACAATTTCACAGTCTAGAGGCCCCATGAAGTTCCCGGCCTTTCTTGCCCTTGCCTCCGTCGCCGCCCTCTCCGTCGGCTGCGCCTCGGCGCCGCCCGCCGGCCCCCGCTTCGAGGACGTGACGGCGAAGGCGGGGATCCCGTTCAAGTACAACTTCGGCGATTTCGCGTACGACAACATCCTCGAGTCGAGCGGGTCGGGCGTGGCGGTCTTCGACTACGACGGGGACGGGAAGATGGACATCCTCTTCCTGAACGGCCGGTACGTGGAAGGGGCGAGCGACCCGAAGGGGAAGGGCTTCGCGAACGCCCGGAACGCCCTCTACCGGAACAACGGCGACGGGACCTTCACCGACGTCACGGAGAAGGCGGGTGTGGGCGGGAGCCGCTGGGCGATGGCCGCCACGATCGCCGACCTGGACGGCGACGGTCTCGAGGACATCTTCCTCTCGAACTACGGCCCGAACACGTTCTTCCACAACAACGGCGACGGGACCTACTCCGACTGGACCGAGAGGGCCGGCCTCGCCGGGCCCGCCACGCTGAACGGGTTCGTGAAGTGGAGCGTCGGGGCGGTCGCGTTCGACGTGGACGGCGATGGGGAGCTGGAGCTGATGGTGGCGAACTTCCTCGCGTTCGACCCGCTCTACCTGAGCCCCGGCTCGCCGGAGCGGATGCCGTCCCCGGCCGAGTACCACGGGCAGGCCTCCATCCTCTACAAGCGGGGGAAGGGCGGGAAGTGGGCCGACGTGACGCAGGAGGCGGGGCTCCACTACCCCGAGAGCAAGGCGATGGGGCTGACCGCCTTCGACTGCGACGGGGACGGGAAGCTCGACCTCTTCCAGGCGAACGACCACCAGCCGAACTTCCTCTTCCGCAACCTAGGCGGAGGGAAATTCGAGGAGATCGCCGCGGCCTCCGGTGTGGCGGTGAACCTCGACGGCGTCGGCACGGGGCACATGCACGCCACGCTCGGCGACGTGGACGGCGACGGCCGCCTCGACCTCCTCGTCACCGACCTCTCGTACCAGAGCCTCTACCGGGCGACCGGCCCCTGCCAGTACGAGGACGTCACGGCCCGCAGCGGCGTCAAGGCGCTGATGAACGGAGCCGAGTCGTGGGGGGCCGGCCTGCAGGATTTCGACAACGACGGCGACCTGGACCTCTTCGCCGCGAATGGCGCCGCGGACACCCTGACGCCGAAGCGGCCGACGCTCCTCGTGAACGACGGGCAGGGGCACTTCACGAGCGCCGCCGATACCGCGGGCGACTACTTCCTCGGGATGCGCTCGGGCCGGGGGGCGGCGTTCGGCGACTTCGACGACGACGGGAAGATCGACATCGTCGTGAACCACGTCGACCTGAAGGGAACGCCCGTCCTCCTCCGGAACGTGACGTCGAACGCCAACCACTGGCTCGGCGTCCGGCTGAAGGCCACGAGGAGCCCGTCGGAGCCGGTCGGCGCGCTCGTCGTCGCGACGGCGAACGGCCGGAGGCAGGTCCGGGCCTACGGACGATCGCAGTCGTATCTCTCGGTGAACGACCCGCGCCTCCACTTCGGGCTCGGCACCGCGGCGAAGGTCGAATCCCTGGAGATCCGGTGGCCGAGCGGGATCGTCCAGGTCCTCCGGGACGTTCCCGCGGACGCCTACCTGACGGTGACAGAGCGGCCGCCCGGGCCCTGACCCGACCAGGGAATGCGCGAACGGCCATCCGGGCCCCGCGCGAGCGCGGAGCCCGGATTCCCGGAAGGAAGGCCAGGTCCGAGAGGATCCCGGCGCGTCAGTAGGTCGTCAGGAGGAGGCTTCCCCGGAGGACTCCCGGGCTCGGGTCGAGGTCGTGCCGCGTCGTGGGGCCGTCGCGAAGGGTGAAGCGGATCGTGTAAGCCGTGCCTGGGTTGAGCTGAGTGGCCCCGGAAAGGCTCTGCCCGGCCGGGTCGATCACCTCGAACGCCCCCTCGGGGGCGGGAGAGGCTCCCGGGTCGAGGAAGAGCTGCCTCGGATCCGCCTGCTCCTCCACGGTCCAGAGCCGGAGCGAGGAGGCCGCGACCGCCTTCCCCGGCGCCCACTGGAACTTGAACTCGGCCCAGCCGCCAGAGGGGACCGTGGCGACGACGTCCATGACGTCGCTCGCCGCCACGAACGGAGAGGAGATCCGGTACCAGCCGGGGAGGTCGGCGCCCGCGGTGCTCCGGTGCCGCGCGATCTGGACCGTCACGCCGGCCGTCCTCCCGGCCGCGACGTCGCTCCCGCCGTCGAACTTCATCAGCCTCCCTTCGTAGCCGGCGAGCCAGATCTCGCTCGGTCCGGCCGCGTCGACGGCGAAGAAGATGGAGGTGAGCGGCACGTCCTGGCGCAGCGTCATCTCGGCGGACTTGCCGTCCCAGTCGTACAGGACGCCGCCCATGGTCGAGTTGAAGGCGGGGATGAGGTAGCTCGATGGCGTGATCGCCGCGATCCCGAAGACGAAGACCTGGCCGCTGGAAGCGGGCGTCTTGGCCACGACCTGGGCGCTGGTGCCGTCGAAGACGAGGAGTGCCCCGTCGCTCGCCCGGTTGTCGTGGGCGACCACGAGCGCCTTGCCCCCTGGCAAGGGCAGCGCGTCGATGAAGTTGAGATCTTCGATCGTCTGCTTCTCCTCCCAGGTCGACGAGCCCCTCAGGAAGACCCTCGCCTGGCCGATCGAACCGGCGTGCTCGACCGGGTCGTACCCGGAGGCGGCGGGGACGCCTCCCGTCGGGAGGAAGCAAGTGAAGGCGAGGTTGATCGGGGAGGCGTATTCGTCGGACCAGGTCCCGTTCGACGCCCGGCGGAAGATGTGAAGCGGGCCGGTGTCGGGTCCCCTCTCCCCCATCTGGTAGACGGACCCGCCGGCCCAGACGCCGTCCTTCGTGGGGAGGACGTCGTTGAGAACGAAGTCCGAGGGCGTCTCGAAGTCCTTCGTCCAGGCCGCGCCGTCCGCGCTCCGGTAGAGGAACCCCGTCCTCCCGACGACGTCGTAGCCGACTGCCCAGAGGACGCCGTCCGGGCCGGTCCGGAACCTGGAGAACTGGCCTCCCGGGAGGGCGAGGAGGGTCGTCAGCTTGCCGTCGGTCCCGCACTTGACGATCCTCGCCTCGTCGGCGACCGGATCGTAACCGCAGAGGAGAACGGTCCCGTCCGGCCTGCGGACGAGGTCGTTGAACCGGTCGCGGCGGGTCGTCGTCAGGTTGGTCCACCCGGAGGAGGTCCGAGCGAAGACGTTGTCGTACTCGCCGATGGCGAGGAAGCCGTTCGCAGGTGTCCCGGCCAGGTCGGTGAGGATCTCGTTCGTGGCGGTCTGTTCCTGGGTCCACACGCCGCCCTTGCGGATGGCGACGGCGGGGGCGAATCCGGCCTTCACGTAGCCGGCGATGGCGAGCGTTCCGTCGGAGGTCCCGGTGGCCGCCGTCGCGGAAAAGTCCGGCATCTCCTTCGTCACGGCCCAGCCCGAGGTCGATCTCTCCCAGACTCTCGCTCCCACTCCCGCGAGCTTCGAGTTGAGGACGAGGAGCGGGCGCGAGGCCCCGCTGCCCCAGAGAGCGATGGCGACCGTGTCGTCCTGGATCCCGGAGGGGAGGCTCTCTTCCGCCCACGACTTGCCGTCGTAGTGGTAGAGCTTCTCGGCTGTCTGGTCGTTGTTGACCGCGAGGCCCCAGATGTCCGAGGCCGAGCTGGCCCAGAGGCGCTGGATGACCTTCAGCCCGTCCGGAGCGACGACGGTCGTCGTGGAGGTCGTCCCGTCCCAGTGGGCGGCGACGGTGTCGCCGGTTCCGGCGTCGACGCCGCCCATCCAGACGTCCCTGGCCGAGAAGGCCCAGAGGGAAAGGAGCAGGAGGTCGGACTCGACGACGGCGGACCAGGATCTCCCGTTCCAGGCCAGGAGGGTGGACCCTTCAGTTCCGATCCTCCGGCCCAGGACGAACATCGTGCCGTCCGCGGCGGTGACGGAGGCGCTGGCGTGGATGCTGGCGTTCCCGAAGAGGGGTTGCCAGCCGGCCGCCGTCTTCCGGAGGAACGTCGAGTCCCCTCCGGACACGAAGATCTCGCCGCCCTGAGACTGACAGAGGGTGGTCAGGGCCGACCCGGTGGGGGCGGGGTTCACCCACGTCCAGCCGGTGGCGCCCGCCGGCAGGGAAGCGGCCAGGGCGGCGACCGAGACCACGAGCAGGAAGGAGCGAACGGAGGAGGAGACGATGCGTCTCAAGGGGACTCTCCTTTTCTTTCAGGTCTTCGTCGGACCGGATCCAGAAAGGGCGGCGGATGGCTCCAGGCGAGTTGCTGACGACCGGGGATCTCGCGCCGTGGAAGGGAAAACGAGCGAGGCCCGGAGACGGCACTAGCAAGATCGCGACCAGGGTGGGAAGTGGAGCGGTTCGGGCGGTTCGGGCGGTTCTTGCCCAGGTCCCGGGCCACGTGCGTGTCCCAGATCGAGTCCCACCGGCACTTCCCCTGAGACGAAGGAATGGCTCAACTTGGGATCCCCTCGATCGACCCGACTCCCGCCGAGGAGTTCCTCTTCTTCGACCACCCCGGCGGCCGGAGCCGGATCATGATGGCGATGACGTGGAAGGCGGAGCACCTCGGCCAGGCGGGCGTGCCTGGCGGGCCGCCGGGGGCGGCCCTGCCGACGGTCAGGTGATCGCGCCTACGGGTTGATCCGGAAACCGGCCGAGACGACGGTCGGGTTCAGCGTCAGCGGCTGGACGGCGCCCGTCGCGCCGTACGAATCGGGCTTGAGGAGGAAGTAGCTCCCCTGGATGCCGAGCCAGACGTGCGGGACGATCCGGAAGTCGGCGCCCAGTCCCGCCAGGAAAGCGGCGCGGCTCTTCACCGTGACCCGGCCGATGCCTGCCGTGGAGAGATCGGCACTGGTCAGGTCGCCGGTCCAGACCCAGGCTCCGCCGGCCCCGATCCAGATGTCGACCGGTCCGGGGCAAAAGGGATGGACCTTCACCATGGCCGAGATCGGACGCAGCTTGAGAGTTCCGAGGTCGACCGCCTTCGTCCCGTAGACGGCGAGGTTACCCGTCGATCGGAGCTCGGAGATACCGAGCTCCGCCTCGATCACACGGGAGAAACCATAGCCCAGCGTCAGTCCCTCGCCCCATCCCGACCCGAAGTTGACGCTGACGCCGTTCGTGGCATCGACGGTGGTCGACTCGACCCTGGCAACGACGGAACCCCAGAGCCCGATCGAGAGCTTCCCCTCCTCGGCCAGGACGGACCCTGAGGCGGCGAGAAGCACCAATCCGACGAGCGGCCGAACTAACCTCATCACGATCCCCTTTCGCGCCGCCAGGGCGGCTTCGCGTGTTTTTCTTCCCGGACGATATTGCGTCAGTGTAGCATTGAGCCTGAATCCGGCTCACAGTAAATTTTCGATCCGAGGAGGATTTCGGTCATGCGGCGATTCTTGTTGCTCACCGTCCTCTGCGCCTCCGTCGCGGGGCTCAGCGCTCCGCCCGCCGGCGCTCAGACGCCCGGCCCTCTCCTGAAGTATCCCGGGATGAAGCTGGGCGGCTCGATCACGCGGGACTCGTACGGGATCGCGTCGGTCTGGGCGCTCGACGCGTGGGACCTTTTCTACCTCCAGGGGTACGTCCACGCGACCGATCGACTCTTCCAGATGGACACGACCCGCCGCCAGCCCTCCGGGACGCTGGCGGAGCTGCTCGGCTCGGCCGCGCTCTCCAGCGACGTCCAGCTCCGGACGATGGGCCTTCGCCGCGCGGCGATCGGGTCGCTCGCCGCGATGTCGCCCCAGGGGGCGGAAGCGCTGGCCGCCTATGCGGCCGGCGTCAACCAGTGGGTCGCCACGCACGCGCTCCCCCCGGAATACGGCGCGCTCAACCTGACGAAGTTCGAGCCGTGGACTCCTCTCGACAGCGTCACGGTCGCGAAGGCCCTCGCCTTCTCGCTCTCGTTCGATCTCGACACGACGCCGACCATCGCCCTCCTGACCTACCAGGCGACCGGGAAGGTGGTCGGTTTCGACGGCACGAAGCTCTTCTCGGAAGACCTCTGGCGCGCGTCACCGTTCGACCCCTTCACGACCCTCGGCGCCGCGAACACCCCCCAGGTGACGAATCCGGGGTCGAAGGGCCTCTTGATGGAGGGGGAGACGGTCCGTGCCGTCGAGACGGCAGAGGCTCGGGCCGCCCGTCTCGAGGCGCTTTCGAAGGCGGCCGACGACATGCTCGCCCGCGGGAC
>CAIMWE010000046.1 GCA_903845115.1 uncultured Acidobacteriota bacterium
CGCATAGGCGGTGCAGAGGATGACGGGGAGGCCGGGCGCCCTCTGCCGCAGCTGCACGGTCAGCTCGAGCCCGTCCATGCCGGGCATCCGGATGTCGCTGACGACGACGTCCGGTCTCTCCCGGTCGAAGAGCTCGAGCGCGACGGCGGCGTTCTCGGCCTCCAGGACGCGGCCACCTTCGAAGACGAAGGCCGCGCAGATCTGCCGCCGCAGGTCCGCCTCGTCTTCCACGCAGAGGACGGTCAGGCCGGAGAGGCCGCTCACGCCTCCTCCGCGCGGGAGGCCGCGGGAAGGGTGATCCGGAAGATGGTCCAGCCGTCGCCGCAATCGTGCAGGGCGATCTTTCCCCCCATCCCTTCCTCGACGAGGAGGCGGCTCATGTAGAGCCCGAGCCCCGTTCCCTTTCCCTTCGGCTTCGTCGTGAAGAGGGGCTCGAAGATCCGGTCCCGGTCCGCCAGCGCGATGCCGCAGCCGTTGTCGGCCACGTCGACGACGACCATTCCCTCCGCGCGCCGGGCCCCGACCCGCACGACGTCCTTCCCGCCCGGGGCAGGCCCCCCCCGGGACCGCCGGTCGGCGATCGCGTCGCCGGCGTTCCCCAGCAGGTTCAGGATGGCCTGCTTGAAGTCGTTGACGACTCCCAGGATGCCGAGGTCAGCCCCCGAGCCCTTCTCCACGACGAGCTCGATGTCGGCCCCCTTGAGGGCGGTCCGACCCAGGTGGAGCGCCTCGATCAGACCTTCCCCCGCGTCGAAGAGCTGCTGCTCCCGGTCCGAGCGGTAGAAATCGCGGAACTCGTCGATCGTGCTCGACATGAGGTTGATCTGCCGCATCGCCTCCCCGACCTGCGACTCGAGGATGGCGCGGTCGAGGCGGCCCTTGTCGAAGAGCCGCCGGATCAGCTGGACCGTGACCCCAAGCGTGGTGAGCGGCTGGCGCCACTGGTGGGCGATGGCCGAGACCATCTCGCCGAGGGCCGCCAGCTTCGACTGGTGGGCCAGGAGCCTCTCCTGCGTCATGCGGCGGTTCGTCTCCTCCTCGACCCGGAGCCGCAGCGTCTCGTTCAGGCCGGCGAGGCTCGCCTCCGCCTCCTTCAGGAAGCTGACGTCGGTGACCGTCCCCGCGGTGCTCAGGACCGCCCCGCTCGGTGCGCGACGGACGAAGTCCCCCGTCACGAGGACCCACTTCCAGCTCCCGTCCCGGCACCTCAGGCGGTACTCGGTCGGGAGGGCCGGCGCCTTCCCCTCCACGGCCTCCCGGATCTCGTCCATCAGCCGTTGCCCGTCCTCGGGAGTCATCATCTCGAGGAGCGCCTCGTACGTCAGGGTGCAGGGGAGCTCGCCCCTCCCGTAGCCGAGCATCTCCGGCCAGCCGCGCGAGAAGCGCATGAACCGCCTCTCGATGTCGTTGTAGAAGAGGACGACCCTGGTGTCTCCAAGCGCATTCCAGAGCGCCTCCGTCTCGCTCAGCTTGTAGTCGATCTGCTTCAGGCGCGTGACGTCGGTCAGCACAACGGCCAGGCGGACGACCCGGCCGTCGGCGGTCCGTCGGGCGACCCGGCCGCTGGCCAGGACCCACATCCAGCTGCCGTCCTTGCACCGGAGGCGGTGCTCGAGGGAGGAGCCGGGCGTCCTCTCCTCCACGATCGCCCGGATCGACTCCCTCACGTAGGCCAGGTCGTCCGGGTGGATGCGCGCCTCCCACTCCTCGGTCGTCTGCACGCCGGCGATCTCGTCCTCGGCGTAGCCGAGCATCCTCTTCCAGCCGGCAGAGAAGCTCAGGACCCCGTTCTCGAGGTCTCCGTCAACGAGGACGGTCGTCGCGGCGTCGGAGAACCGTTGCCAGCGCTCGTCGGTCTCGAGAAGCCTCGCCTCCCGCACCCTCGTCTCGGTGATGTCGACGAGAAATCCTTCCAGGTACTGCACGGCGCCCGAGGCGTCGAGGACCTTGCGGCCGCTCATCTCCACCGTGACGACGGCGCCGTCCTTGCGGCGCAGGTCGGCGGTCTCGTGGATCCACCCGTCCGTCTTCGCGATGGCCGCCATGACCTCCGGCCGCTTGAGCGGGTCGACGTAGAGCTGGGTGGCCATGTCGGTGACCGTCGAGACCAGCTCCTCGGAGGAAACGTAGCCGAGCAGCCGGCACATGGCCGGGTTGGCCCGCAGGAAGCGACCCTCCGGCGTCGAGTGAAAGATCGCGACGGGCGCATTCGGGAAGAGATCCTCGTACCTGCCGTCGCTGGCGTTCGGCCCGGCCCCGGCCCC
>CAIMWE010000047.1 GCA_903845115.1 uncultured Acidobacteriota bacterium
AGCTCGAGGTGGTCGGGCTGCCCGAGGAGCCGCCGGCCGAGGTCGTCGAGGCCGACGGTGAAGGTGCCGTCGCTCTCCTTCCGGGCCCAGGTGTGCCCGCGGTGGTACATCCGGTCGAGCGGCATCGAGAAGCCGTAGGCGAGCTCCGTCCCCGCCGCCCTGTCGAAGCCCTTGACGCGGAACGTGCCGAACGACGGATGGGTCTCGCACTCCCGGCAGTCGAAGGCGTGCGGGCAGGTCCGGTTCTTGACCTCGCCGTTCAGCTCGTGGCGGCAGCGGCGGGCCGAGAGGGGGAGGTCCTCGAACTCGGCGTGCCACTGGATCGAGCCCTGGCGGTTCTGCCGGAAGTCCCGGATCGCCCGGAACAGCGCGGTGCCGACGGTTCCGGCGATGACGAGGACGACCATGTAGAAGGCGCCGAGGAAGATGACGTGGCCGGCGTCCCAGGTGAAGTCGTGAGTTCCAGGGAACATCTGAAGCCTCCGCTCAGGAATTCAGCTCCCGCTCCTCGGGGAAGATGTTGAGGTAGCGGAAGGAAAGTGCGTAGACGAGGACTCCGTACGCGAGGACGAGCAGGAAGCTCGCGGTCTCCTGCCAGCTGGGCGCGTACGAGAGGAACTGGTCGAAGGGAAGGGTGGGGAGCGCCTGGGTCTGGATCGTCATGACGTACCGGTTGACGGCGACGCCCGCGCAGGCGAGGAGGGCCGCCGGGACCCGCCACTTCAGGCTCAGGTGCTTGCCGCCGTCGCGGAGGAGGAGGGCCGGGACGAGGCCGAACAGGACGATCTCCGCGGTGAGGACCCAGGGGCCGAACGCCTTGTGGGAGTAGAACGACATCGGCTCGGCGCCCGTTCCGGGGGAGGTGAAGTTGATCCAGTAGAGGGTGTCGATCGCCTTGGCCAGGACGTAGACGATCAGGATGTTGCCGGAGATCTTGGCGAGGAGGGCCGGGACCTCGTCCCGGACGAGCTTCTTGCCGGAGAGCTTCTCGGCGAGCTTGGTCGTCAGGAGGATGAAGCTGGGGCCGATGGCCGCGGCCGAGAGGATGAAGAGGAAGAACGTCGACGGCCAGATGCCGATCGCCTCGCGGAAGGCGAAGGGGCGGGCCGACATGACGCCGTAGAGGCCCCCCAGCGAGCCCTGGTGGAAGAAGGAGAGGAAGGTGCCGAGCGCCGCCAGGACCACCATGACCTTGTGGAGCTCGTGCTCGAAGACCAGGAGGGAAGGGATCTTCCGGAGCTGGCGGTTCTTCAGGATGAGCGGCACGTACTCGATTGCGAGGATCGTCAGGTAGCAGGTGATGCAGAACGTCACCTCGGTCAGCATCGAGTGGACGTTCGGGTGCCAGAAGGTGAACCAGGCGCGGAGAGGCTGTCCGACGTCGATCATCAGGATGCCGACGGCGCCGCTGTAGCAGACGAACCCGATGACGACGGCGCTGTTGATGACCGCCTTGAGCTCCTTCTTCTTCAGGACGTAGAGGAGGAACCCGGTGAAGAAGGCGCCGGCGCCGAAGGCGATGACGGTCAGGTCGAGGTAGATCCAGAGGCCGAACGCGAACCGGTTGTCCATGTTCGTCTGGTTCAGCCCACGGTACAGGCAGAGGAATGCGCCGTAGAGGCCGAAGCCGAGGAGGACGACCCAGGGGGCGATCCCGAGCAGGAACTTCGGCAACGGCGCGCGGCGGACGCCCCGTCCCATGAGCTTGCCGTCGGCGGTGACGAGGGGCTCCATGACCCTGGCTTCGAGCATGGCGCCGACGCGGGTCTCCGCGATGCTATCCACGGTGTTCCTCCTTGCCGTTGCGGGGCAGGGCCCCTTCGGCCGTCTGGCGGACCCACGGCTTGGCGGAGCGGTAGATCACCTTCGGGTCGGTCCCCAGCTTCTCGAGGAGGCGGAAGGTCCCCTCGCCCTTGGCGGCCTTCGCCACGTCGGACGCGGGGTCGTCCAGGTCGCCGAAGAGGAAGGCGGAGGTGGGGCAGGCCTCGACGCAGGCCGGGACGTATTCGCCGGGCGCCTCGTCCTTCCCGCCTGCGGCGGCGGCCTTCGCGCGGGCCTGCTGGAGGCGGTGGAAGCAGAAGTTGCACTTCTCGACGACGCCGCGCGTCCGGGTCGAGACGTCCGGGTTGAGCGACTCCCGCATCTCCGCCGGGTAGACCGGGTCCCACCAGTTGAAGGAGCGGGTGTGGTAGGGGCAGGCCGCCATGCAGTAGCGGCAGCCGAGGCAGCGGACGGGGATCTGCCCGACGATCCCGGAGCTCTGGTCGATGTCCACCGCGTTCTGGGGACAGACGGAGAGGCAGGGGGTGCTGACGCCGCACTGCTGGCACGGGACCGGCACGAACGCCGTCCGGGTCTCGGGAAGCGGCTTGCCGTCGTTCATCCGGTAGACCCTGAGCCACGAGATCCCGGTCCGCTCGTTGGCGGCGGGGTCCCCGGGCGGGACGTTGTTCTCCACGGCGCACGCCACCATGCAGGCGCCGCAGCCGGTGCACCGGTCGAGGTCGATGACCATCCCGTACCGGTGGTTCTTCCCGTCGGTCGGTTTCTTCGCGGTGTGCACTTCATGCCTCCCGGATCGTCACCGGCGTGGAGCGCCTGGCGGCGGTCGACGTCCGGAGCAGGGACTCGCGGCCGAGCTTTCCGAGGATCGCGGGCTCGGGGGCGGTCCCGGTCGAGCCGACGTAGCCCTCGGGTTCGAGGTTCGGGCCGGCCTGGGCCCCCCGCGCGGGGCGGCCGAGGACCGCGACCGAGGCGAGGCTGGCCGTGGCCTGAGGGGCGGGCGGCAGCAGGTCGAAGAGGGGGAGCGGGACGGGAGCGGAGACCGGCTCGTCGATCCACGCTCCACCGGCGGAGAGCTTCTGGTAGAGGCCGTCGGCGCCGCCGGCGTCCGCAAGAGGCAAGAGGGAGGAGGAGCCCGGGACGAAGACCTTGCCGCGTCCGGCCGCCACGATCGCCGCCGCGCGCCGCTTGAGGAGCGGCTCGGGGAGTTCCGGCGCGGCGGAGGGCGAGCCGAGGGCCGCGGCGAGGCTTTCGAGGAAGGCGGCCGGGGCCATCGCCTTCTCCGGTACGGGAAGGAGCGGGGGGGCGAGGGCCCAGGAGGCCACGGGCGCTCCGGCCGGGGTCAGCACCTCGTCGAGGGACTCGAGGGGCGCGGGCGCCGGGACGGCCCACGCGGCGTGGAGGGCCGGGCCGGCGAGCCAGGGCGAGAGGCTGACGACGACGGACGCCGGAGTCAGCTTCGCGGCGACGAGCGCCCAGGGAACGGTCTCGGCCGCCCCGTCGATCAGCAGGACGCCGACGGACCCGTCGGCGATCCCGGCGAGCGACAGCTGGGGCGCGAGCGCCCCGTCGGGCACCGGGGCGGGGAGCTCGCGGCGGGCGACGAGGCCCGACCGGGGGCCCGGGTTCCCGAGGAGGAGGTTCAGGATGGCGATCGCGCGCTCTTCCTCGATCCCGAGGGGCTCTCCTCCGGGCGCTCCGGAGCCGATCGCGAGGGTGGGCTCGTTCGCGAGGGCCCGCGCGAGGGAGCGGAGGGTCGCTGCGGGGATTCCGGAGATCCGTTCCACGGCGCCGGGCTCGAAGGGGGCGACGAAGGAGCGGAAGGAAGCGTCCAGGTCGCGGGCCCTCTTCGCCACCTCCGGGGCCACCAGCCCCTCGGTGACGAGAAGGTGGGCGAGGCCGAGCGCCACGGCGGCCTCGGTCCCGGGACGGATGGGGAGCCAGAGGTCGGCGCCCTCTGCGGTGGGGGAGCGTCGCGCCTCGAGCTGGACGAGCCGGAGGGTCCCGGCGTTCTGCCGGGTGAGGAGGACCGGGACGGTGCCGGGCGTTCCCCAGCCTTCGCGGAGGGGCGCGCCGAAGCTGACGATCGTGGAGGGCTTCTCGAGGTCGACCCCGAAGGCAGCCGCTCCGTCCAGCTGCGCCCGGATCGCGTCGAGCGTCGAGGCGTCCCGGGAGGCGGGGACGACCTGGATCGCGCCGGGGATACCGGCGAGGACGCGGCGGCACTCGAGCGAGGCCATCCGGCCGGGACGGAGGTCGAGGAGGGCGAGCGGAACGGCCGCGCCCTTCGAGGAGCGGACGGCGGCGGCGACGGCGGCGACCACGTCGTCGGCCTTCGCCGACACGGCCTCCACTCCGCCCTTCCTGAGGTCGATCCGGGCGGGGCCCTTCAGCCTGAGGGGGTGGCGCGCGAGGTGGTGGACGGCGAATCCGGTCGGGCAGAGCGCCCCGTGGGTGACGGGGTTCCCCTTCACGCCGGTCATCGAGACGGGCAAGGCCGGCGTCCCGACGCAGCGGGCCCGGAGGGCGCACCCGGCCGGACAGAGGGTGCAAGCCGAAAAGCGGGTGGTGACGTCCCCGCGAAGCGCTTCGGGGGCAAAGCGGGACCGCTGGGTCCAGATCGCACTGTCGCCGAGGAGCTTCCAGGGGAGCGGGGAAAGGGCGATGCCGGCGGCGGAGCCGGTGGCGGCGAAGAGGACGTCGCGGCGGGTGAACCTCTGGCCCATCTCGTCCTCTCCTACTTGTGGCACGCGAGGCAGCTGGAGTCGCGCCCCTGCTTCTCGTGGCACTGGATACAGTCGTTCATG
>CAIMWE010000048.1 GCA_903845115.1 uncultured Acidobacteriota bacterium
CGCCAGCAGCTCGCTCCAGGGCTTCACCACCCTGCTCCTCGCCCACTCGTTCGCCAAGCAGGTCGAGGAGCGACTGGGAAGGAAATCCGAGAGGAAGCATCCAGGAACTGGTAGCGTAATATTCTCGCGTGGAGTTCGAATGGGACCCGAAGAAGGCGACGTCAAACGTGGCGAAACTCGGCGTCTCCTTCGACGAAGGCGCCACCGTCTTCGGCGACCCGCTCGCGACGACGATCCCGGATCCCGATCATTCAGCGTCCGAACATCGATTGGTGACTGTAGGCCTTTCTTCAAGCGATCGCCTCCTCGTCGTTTGTCACGTCGAACGGGGAGACCACATCCGGCTCATCAGCGCGCGTGAGTCGAGCCAGCATGAGCGCAAGCAATATGAAACAGGTTAGGCGATCGAAGCCCCGGGGCATGCGTGCTGAATACGATTTTTCCAAGGGAGTTCGAGGAAAGTACTTCGACAGTTTCAAGCAAGGGACGAATCTCATCCTCTTGGAACCGGACCTCGCTAGCGTTTTCAAAGACTCAGCCGCCGTGAATGACGCGCTTCGAGCCCTACTCCGGGCCACCGACCACGTACCTCTGAGGCGGCCGGTCTAACAAGAAGACAGTAGACGGGGTCAGGTCTTGAGGTTGTAGTTTACGAACCTACGGCGGCCTTACTCTCGTCGCCGCTGTCGGGCGGTGGCCCTCCTCTCGGGTCGCACCTCGATCGTCGTCGCGCACCGCCTCTCGACGATCGTCCGCGCCGACCGGATCCTCGTCCTCTCGCAAGGCAAGGTGCGCGAGGAGGGGACGCACGCCGAGCTCCTCGCGAGGAACGGCCTCTACGCCCGCCTCCACGCCCTGCAGCTCAAGGACCGGGAAGCCGCTGCGTAGTGATCGGGGAACCCGTCACGCGGGCTCCCCCGCCTTCCCCTCGGCACTCCGCCGGGATCAGTGCCAGTCGTTGGCGTACTTCGGCTTGAACCCGTACCGGAGGCCCTTGCACCCGGGCTCGCCGTAGTAGATCAACGCCTTTTCGAACACGCTCGGGTGGTCGAGGACCCAGGTGCCGCGGGCGAAGGTGAACACTTCCGCGTTCCAGCCCGACGGCTTGATGGTCCAGTAGAGATACCGGTTGCCGGCATCGTCCCGGGGATCGTTCCCCCCGTCGGGCGAGTCGAAGTACCTCTGCCCCAGGACCTTGCGGGCCGAACAGTCGTTCACCGAATTCCACGGGAGCGCCGGCAGCCAGAGGAATCTCTCCCCGCCGGCTCCCCGGAAGCCGATCGCCACGTCTTCCGTGGCGACGCGGAGCCGGTAGAACCGCAGGGGCGACCCGGTCTGGTCGACCTTCGACTGCACGTCGCACGTGTCCTGCGCGTTCCCGTGCCAGCCGCTGGCGTAGCAGGCTGGGACGATGCCCAGGTCCCTGTAGGACCCCCAGTAGTTGTCGTAGAGGGCGGCCATGGACGTGAGGTCCCGCACCGGCACCGTCCAGAGGGAGAAGGCGTTGTAGCGGTAATTCGTCCCCGTCTCCGTCAGTGCCTTCAGCTCGACGTCGTCGCGGAAGTGAACGGGGTTCGCGGAGTCGTTCCCGTCGTACTTCAGGCGGAAGACGAGGTTGCCGGGCGCCGTTTTGAAGATCGAGTAGGTGGCAATCTGCCAGCTCGCCCGGGCCTCATCCGAGGTCGTGGACCGCGGATAGGGATTCCCGCCGGTGACGATCCGGGTCAAGGTGGGATAGACCTCCGTGGGGACGCCGTTCTCCTCGAAGACGAGCGCCTTGCGGGCGAGCCCGTCGACCCCGGGGGTGACGAGCTGGACGGCCTTCACGAAGAGGCCGTACCGGGGCGGCTCGGTGGTCCCGTCTCCCCGCTGCAGACGCCCGAGGAGCTGGTCGGTGAGGATCTGGGACCTCAGGAACGGCCGTTCGCTTTCGCCGCACCACTGGTTCACCTCGGCCGTCATGAAGTCGCACTCCAGCCAGCGCCGGTACTGCTCCTCCTTCGTGTGGCTGACGACGAAGCTCTCGACGGCGGGGACGAACCGCCCGACCTGCTTTCGCATCCGCTCGTACTCGAACTCGGCCGTTCCCCGGACGAACCGGTCCACGATCTTCTTCTGCTCGGCCTTCCACTGCTTCCGGTCCGTCACGGCGAGCAGCTGGTGTTGCACGTGGAGCTGCAGCCCCACGGCCTGGTAGTAAAGGAACCGGAGGAACGTGTTCTCGATCGGCTCGTAGGTGCAGTTCGTGCAGGTACCGCTCGCCACGCGGCCGTTCAGCACGTCCGTGTAGAGCTGGATGGCCGAGTTCACGCTGTCGTCGTCCCTCTTCGTGACGAGGTTGGCGTAGCCGTCCAGCAGGGTGTCGAAGTCGCAGGAGCCCTTCTCCATCGCCTTCCTGAAGTCCGCGATCCTTCGGTCCAGGGCCTTGCGGGCTGCCTCCCTCACCGCATCGGAGGTGCCTGGCTTCAGCGCCGCGATCTCCTTCTTCTGGAGGATCACCTCCTGGAACCGCTCCCGGGCCGGCGCGATGCAGTTGAGCTCCCAGGCCTCGAGGTCCCGGTTCACCGCCTGCCACTTGCCCTCGACGAGAAGGTCCTTCACCTGCTGCAGCTGCTTGCTGATGTCCATGAGCTGGGCGTTCATCTGCCCCACGGTCTGGTCGATCCGGTTGAGCGTCTCGGTGTTCTGCTCCGCCTCCTCCATGTCCATCACCTCGGCGACGCCTTCGAAGATGTCGGCGGCGACGGAGAGGACCGCGGTCACCGCGACCGCTGGCCGGGGAGCCGGGGGAGGCGCCGGAGCGGCCGTTGCGGCCGTTCCGCCCGCCGCGGCCTTCGCGGCTGCCGGAGCGCCGGCAACCTCGGCGACCCACACGCCGGGATCGAGGATCGCGGGAAGGTCGGCGATGCGGGACAGGTCGGCAAAGGAGGACGTTTCCCCTTTCTCGATGCCGTCGAGCGCCTCCGCGACGACCTCGTCGAGCCCCTTCGTCGTCACCGCTTCCCAGAAGAGCTCCTCGGAGAACCACGCCCCCGCCCGGAGGATGTCCGAGCTGACATCGGCGAACGTCCTCGCGTCCGGGATGTCGAGGTACCGGCCCACGGCCTCCACCGCATCCGCGTACGACACCGACGGGTGCGCTCGAAAATACTCCGCAACGAGCGTCGTGAGCCCGTTCACGTCGTAGGTCTCGCCCGCTTCGTACAGGCTCACGACCCTCTCGAGCCGCCCTTCGAAGCGCCGTCCGTCCGGCGTCGTCCCGCCGGTCACGACGAGAACGAACCTGGATGGCAGCACCCCTCGCTGGGCGTACAGGAGCCCCGTCCTGGGGTCGAACGCGGGCATGCAGGGAAGCAGGGCTCCCTGCCGCGAGATGTCCCAGGGACTCCCAGCGCCGTCGAACACCCACCAGCAGGGGAGCGGCTCCTCTCGCCGCGGGATATCGTAGAGCCCCTCGGTCCCCGTCGCGTTCTCCACGCGGCGGATCTGGGTGCCATCGAGGGACTGAATGGAGATCGTGGCGCCCACGAGCTTGTCGGTTGCGACGACGCGCCCGCTCACATACTCCGAGGCCACGTTCGCGAGGAGAACACCGTCCTGCCGCCCAGCTGCCAGGGCGAGGGTCGCAGCGACTATGCCGGTCGCGCACATCCTCACCCGAGAACTCCGGTCGAGCCGTTCGATCTTCATTGCGTTCCTTTCCCTACCCCCGGCCAGGAAAGCCTCCCCGGGGAGAGGACGGGATCGCCGCGTCTCCCTCAGGCCGCAGCTGCCGTGATTTTATGCCCAACTTCGGAGCGGGAAACTCCTGGTGGAAGGACCGGTGGGGTCAGGTCTTGAGGTTGAAGGTTACGAACCTACGGCGACTTTACTTCCGTCGCCCTCACCCCGGCATCCCCTGAACTCTCGGAGGTTATCCAGCAGCGAGTCGAAGCGGAATGGACCAGGACCGTGCCTCAGGTCCTCCACTGTGAACTCCACCGTGCAGACAACTGGATGACCTTCATCACCAAGGACGATTCCGTTAGCCCTCCGAGTCCGAGAGCCCGGCGGTCAGTCCTCTCGCCCGAGCACTTGCTGCCAGGCCTGGTCCCTGAGGCTGACAGCCCGCTCCCAGCGTTTCTCCGGCGTCCACGTGGCGTAGATCGCAAGCTGCCGGGGGTCCGGAAGGTCCGCGAACGGCCCGGTCTGGCTCTTCATCCTCCCCAAGTCTACAGGCCCTCCCCCGCTCGATTGACCTGCGCCCCTCCGTTCACCGGCACCGCGATGCCCGTGACGAAGCTGGACTTGAGGACTCCGACTGATATGACGGCCGGCCGCCTCCGGGCGGTGTGATCCTTGGTATGATCTTACTCACGGAGGTGGGCATGTCGTTCTCGCGCGTCACCGTCACGCTCCCCGAGGAGATCCTGACCGAGATCGACCGTGCCGCCCCCAACAGGAGCCGGTTCGTCCTGGAAGCGGTGACACGGGAGCTGGCCCGGCGGCGCCGTGCCGCTCTCCGGACCTCCCTCTCCGCGCCGCACCCCGACAGCCTCCTGGTGGCCGAGAGCGGCATGGCGGAATGGGGCCGCACCCTTCCCGCCGAGGATCCTGACGGCCTCGTCGATCCCGCCGAGGGGCGCTCGGTCCGGTGGGTCGAAGGCAGGGGCTGGAAGGAGGCGTAGCCGTGCGCCTGGAACGCGGAACGGTCGTCCTGGTGGACCTCGACCCGGCCGTCGGGCACGAACAGCGGCACGTGCGCCCCTGCGTCGTCGTCAGCGACCCGATCGTCGCGACCGACCAGCGATACCCGCTGGTGGGTATCGTCCCCCTCACCGGTACGGCCGGACGGGGCGCCCTCTACCCGAAGCTCGCGGCGGGCTCCGGCGGCCTGCGGAAGGACTCCTGGGCACTCACCGACCAGATCCGCTCCGTGGACAAGCGGAGGGTCGTCTCCGTTTACAGGACCCTGGAGCCGGAAGCGATGGAGACAATCGACGAGGGGATCCGGCTATTTCTGGGCCTTGGCGCGACGATGGCCGAAGGCTGAACCGGGTGAGCCATTCCGGGAGTTCGGGGCCAGACTCGAGGAGAGGGCAAGGACCGAAAGGACTACTTCGAAGATAGTCCGGGCTCGCCCCGAGGAGGCCCTCCGGCTGGATCTCGTGGGTCCCTGGGCCGGTTGCGAACGCGCCGCCGAGGAGCTGCCAGAAGCCCCGTCGCACTGGCACGTGACAGGGTTCCTGGTCCCGAACGAGGCGCCGACCGAGCAGAAGGAAGACCCGAGCCGGCCTGAGTTCCTCCGGATCCGTGGTCTGGAGCGCGGCGTGCATCGGCGCCTCATGGCGGATCCACTGGTTCAGGAATCGCCGAGCGGCGGCATCAGCCGAAAAAGTGACTATCGGCATCTCATCGATGGCCGGTGGCCCCGGACCCGAGTTCCTCCATGACCGCCGCAAACCCCAAGGGGTCCGATAGCCGTTCCCGGAGCATCGCCAGCGCCAGGTCCCTGGGCACGCATTCCCCGAACTTCAGGCCGTCCAGGGCCTCGATGACCAGCGAGGAAGGCTCGGGGGACGGATTGGAAGCTCTCAGGGCTTGCAGGGCCATCCAGGCCGCGGCCTGGCCGGAGAGCGAGAGGACGATCGAAAAGTTGTCGCGGGACATCACCGTCGTCCCTGCTCGGGAGAGGCCGTCGGCCAGGGCGGCATTGGCGCGTAAGCCCGCGAAGGTCCACCAGCGGAACCGGCCGGTGGACTCCTCGACGAGGTTCGGGCCGGTCGGCTGGAGCCACGAGAACTCGAGGGCCAGCTCGGCCGCCTTGTCGCGCCCCCTGTTGGTCAGGCCCGGTTGCTCCGCCCCTTCCAGGAGGGCGCTCCGGACGGCGCGGCAGAGGACGAAGCCGAGCGGCGGGCCGTCCCCGAGCCAGAGGGATCGGCCGGGCGCCGTGATCCGGTCGACGTAGGCGATCCGCTCCTTCCAGTCGAGGCTCACGACGTGCCAGGGCTTGCCGCCCAGGAGGAGGATCGGGTCCCCCTCGCGGGCGATCTGGAACGTGGCGGGGTCGACCTTCCCGATCTCCTTCGAGCCAAAGCGGACGGAGAAGAGCGGGTCGGAGGTGAAGACCGACAGCAGCTCCAGGAAGTTCCGCCCCCCGAAGCTGGCCTCCCCTTCCGGTCCGAACGACAGCAGCCCCTCGTCGTCGAAGAGGAATCCTCGCGAGAGGAGGAAC
>CAIMWE010000049.1 GCA_903845115.1 uncultured Acidobacteriota bacterium
CTCGGGGGGACCTGCCTCCACCGGGGGTGTATCCCCACGAAGGCGATGCTCAAGTCGGCCACCCTGTTCGCCGAGACGAAGGCAGCCGCCGACTTCGGCGTGAAGACCTCCGGCGTCGAGCTCGACTTCCCCGCCGTCGCGAAGTTCCGCGACAAGGTGGTGCTGAAGGGCGCCAAGGGGGTCGAGTTCCTGATGAAGAAGAACAAGGTGGACGTCCACGCCGGCTTCGGACGGCTCGCCGGCCCCGGCCGCGTGGCCGTCACGGGCGAAGGCGGAGAGATCGTCCTCGAGACGAAGAACGTCATCCTGGCGACCGGCTCGGCCCCTCGCGACCTGCCGTTCCTGAAAGCCGACGGGGAGAAGGTCCTCAACTCCGACCACGTCCTGGCCTCCACCTCGGTCCCGAAGTCGATCCTCGTGATCGGCTCCGGCGCGGTCGGCTCCGAGTTCGCCTCGTGCTACTCCCGCTACGGGGCGAAGGCGATCCTGGTGGAGGTCCTCCCCCGGCTGCTGCCGGTCGAGGACGAGGAGATCTCGAAGGAGATCGAGCGCTCGTTCAAGAAGAAGGGGATCGAGTGCCACGTGAAGACCGCCGTGGAAGCGGTCCTCCCGAATCCGGACGGCACCGTCACCGTCTCCGCGAAGGGGGCCGACGGGTCCGCGAAGACGTGGACCGTCGAGAAGGTGATCCTGGCCGTGGGACGGCGGCCCGTCACGGAGGGCCTGGGCCTCGAGGAGGCGGGCGTCGCCACGTCGAAGGGGTACGTCACCGTCGACGGCCTCCAGCGAACGAACGTCCCGGGCATCTGGGCCATCGGCGACTGCACGCCGACGATCTGGCTCGCGCACGTCGCCTCCGCCGAGGCGATCGTCGCGGCCGAGACGATCGCCGGGGTCCACACCGTCCCCGTCAACCGCGACCAGGTCCCCGGCTGCACCTACTGCGACCCGGAGGTCGCCTCGATCGGCCTCACCGAAGTCAGGGCGAAGGAGCGGGGATTCGACGTGAAGGTCGGGAAGTTCAACTTCTCCGTCCTGGCCAAGAGCGCGATGGAGCACACGAACGAGGGCTTCGTGAAGATCGTCTCCGACCGGAAGTACGACGAGATCCTCGGCGTCCACCTCATCGGCCCCCACGCCACGGAGCTGATCGGCCAGGCCGCGGCGTTCCTCCGCTGCGAGGCGACGACCGAGGAGATGATCCGGACGATCCACGCCCACCCGACGCTCTCCGAGGCGCTCCACGAAGCCGCGGAAGCCGTCAACGGCCACTGCATCCACTCGTGACAGGCGCCCCGGCGCGGTCACGAGTGGATGCAGCGGCTGTCGTTGACCAGGGGAACCCCACGGCGCTTCGCGCCTACCGGAGCTTGCTGCCGTTCAAGAGGGGAACCCCTGCCGCGGTTCCCCTCGCCGCTACGCGGCCCTCCCTTCCGGGACCAGGAGAGGGGGATGGGTCCCTTTCCCGGGCCCGGAACCCTTGGTACTCCGCCTGACGTAGTCGACAGGTAGGCGGGAGCCGCGAGGGTGCGTCGCGTAGGCGTTCGAGCACGGGCCGGGCACCCGTTCGGCTCCGCGCGGAGCGGTGTCGGATCAGGCGCTCGCGTTGTCTGAGCGAAGCGAGTTCGCGAGCGCCCCGGCTCCGCGAGCACGGGGCCGGTAACGGGTGGCTCGCGCGCAGCGTCGTAGCGACGCGCCCTCGCGGCGGCTCGCCGGCAAAGGCGTCACGCAAAGCCCGATCGGGTCCCTCCCGCGGCCATTCACTCGCGCGAACGCCACCGGAAGGACTCGAACCCCTCAACCGTGCGGGTTGGCCGCCTCTTCCACGTCGGCAGCGGCATACATCTCGTCGATCTCCTTCTGGTACTTGTGGACGACCACGCGGCGCTTCACCTTCAGCGTCGGCGTCATCTCCCCGCCTTCGATCGAGAAGTCGGTGGGCAGCAGCTTGAAGGCCTTGATCCGGTTCTCCGACGGCTCCGAGCCGTTGACGAGATCGATCGTCTCCTGGAAGAGGGCCCGCACCTTCGGCAGCCCGAGGAGCTCGTTCGGGCTGGTCTCCGCGACGCCGTGGGAGTCCGCCCACGTCTTCAGGTTGTCGAAGTTCGGAACGATCAGGGCTGAGAGGAACTTCCTCCGGTCTCCGATCAGGACCGCCGAGGCGATGTACCGGGTCATCTTCAGCGCCCCTTCGATCGGGGCCGGCGCGATGTTCTTGCCGTAGCCGTTGACGAGGATCTCCTTCTTCCGGTCGGTGAGGATGAGGTACCCCTCGTCGTCGATCCGGCCGATGTCCCCCGTCAGGAACCACCCGTCCGCGTCGAAGGACTTGGCGGTCTCCTCGGGCTTCCGCCAGTACCCTTCCATGATGTTCGGGCCCTTCGCCAGGACCTCGCCGTCCGGGGCGATCACGATCTTCACGCCGTCGATCGGCCTGCCGACGCTCCCCAGCTTCCAGGCCCCCGGCCTGTTGCAGCAGAGGACGGGGCTCGTCTCCGTGAGGCCGTACCCCTCGTAGACCTCGATTCCCGCTCCCCAGAAGAACTCCGCCGTCTCGCGTCCGAGCGGCGCGCCGCCCGAGATCGCGAACCGGAAGCGGCCGCCCAGCCTCGCCTTCACCTTCGAGAAGACGAGCTTGTCGGCCAGCTCGTAATACATCTTCAGGAGGAAGGGGACCGGCTCGTGCCTCTGCAGGAGCCACGTCCGCTCGGCCCCGACGCCGGTCCCCCAGGCGAAGATCTTCCGTCGGATCGGCGGCGCCTTCTCGACGGCCGACTGGATCTTGGCGAGCATCTTCTCGTAGACGCGGGGGACCGCCGCGAAGAAGTGGGGCCTGACCTCCTGGAAGTTCTCCGAGAGCTTCTCGATCGACTCCGCGTAGGTGATCGTCACCCGCCTCGAGAAGTAGAGGTAGTCGGCCATCCGCTCGAAGACGTGGGCCAGCGGGAGAAAGGAGAGCGCCACCTCGGTCGGCTCGCACGGGTAGTACTGCGACGTCGCGACGACGTTCGAGACGAAGTTCTGGTGGCTGAGCACAGCGCCCTTCGGCTCGCCCGTCGTCCCGGACGTGTAGATCATCGTCGCCTCGTCGGACGGGACGACCGACCTCGCCCGGTCGTCGAAGGCAGTCGTGTCGGCGGAGAGGACCTGCTCCCCCCTCCGAACGACGTCCTCGAACCGGACGACCCCGGGCGCTCCGTCCGGGTCCTCGATCGAGATGACGAGCTTGACGGACGGGCAGCTCGGCACGACCTCCAGCACCTTGGCCAGCTCGGAGGCCCCCGAGACCACGACCGCCTTGGCGGCCGAGTCTTTCAGGAGGTACTCGATCTGGGGAGGGAGGTACGACGTGTAGACCGGCACCGTGACCGCACCCAGCGCGAGCGTGGCGAAGTCGGTCATCGGCCACTCGGGCCGGTTCTCCGAGAAGATCGCCACCCGGTCCTTCCGGTCCACTCCCAGCGAGGCGAGACCCACCGCCAGTCCCCGCGTCTTACGCCCGAAGTCGGCTGCCGAAACGGGTGTCCAGGTCCCGCGGACCTTCGAAACCAGCAAGTTCGGCTTCTCGCTCGAGGCTGCGAACGCGAAGTAATCGAGCAGGGTCCGAGCGGGGAGAGGTTCCATCTCAGAGTCCTCCGTCTCCCCGGATTATTCACTGTGAACGCGCTCTTCTGTCCAGGGGGGAGTGCGGGCTCGCCGGCCGCCGGGAAAAAGGGGCCTACACCAGGTCGAGCGAGACGCTGAGGATATCAGGGTGTCCCGACTTGATCCTCTCGAGCCCCTCCGGGCCGGGAGCTCGGTCCAGCTGGATCCGGGCGCTCGCGGCCTCGGCCCCCTCGAAGATGACGTTCTCGGTCTTCTCGACGTTGATCCCCTCGGAAGTCAGGATGCCGAAGACGTGGGCCAGGACGCCGATCCGGTTCCGGTGCCGGACCGAGAGGAGGCAGGTGGCGGGGGTCCTCTCGCAGAGGTTCACGGCGTTCAGGACCTCGCCGGTCGCCTTGTACATCCGGACGATCCGGACCGTCTCGGCCGCGATCGCCGCCTGGGCCTGGTCGGTGGACGCCCCGACGTGATGGGTCCCGATCACCCCGGGGAGCGTTCCCGTCTCGTCCTCGAACCGCCCGGTTCCCCCGGCCGGCTCCGTCTCCCAGACGTCCAGCCCGGCGCGGACGCCCTTCTCGGCCACCGCCTTGCGGAGCGCCGCCGCGTCGACCACCTCGCCGCGGCTGGTGTTGACGAAGAGGGCTCCGGACTTCATCGCGCCGAAGAAGGCGGCGTCGCAGAGACCGCGGGTGTCGCGTGTCAGGGCGAGGTGGACCGTCGCGATGTCCGACGCCACCGCGAGGGCGTGGACGCTCTCCGCCCGGCGGACCCCGAGCTGGGAGGCCTTGGCGTCGTCCAGGAACCGGCTCCAGGCGACGACCCTCATGTCGAACGCCCTGGCCCGGTGGACGACCTCCTTGCCGATCGACCCGAGGCCGACGACGCCCAGCGTCCGGCCGGAGAGTCCGGCCGCCTTGCCGTATTCCTTCTTGTTCCACACCCCCGCCTTCAGGTCGGCGGTCTGCTCGGCGATCCGCCGGTCGAGCGCCAGGATGAGCCCGAAGGTCAGCTCGGCGACGGCGATCGAGTTCTTGGCCGGGCAGTTCGAGACGGCGATCGCGTGCGTCGAGGCGGCCGCGAGGTCGATCGTGTTCACGCCTGCCCCCGCTCTGACGACGAGGCCGAGCGCCCCCGCCCGTTCGATCTGGGCGGCGGTCACCTTCGTCGACCTGACCACCAGGACCTCGGCCCCCGAGCTCGCCAGACGGTCTCCGAGCGCGTCGCCGTCCAGCTTCGGCTCGTAATAGACCTCGCAGCCGAGCGCCCGCAGCCCCTGCAGTCCGGCTTCCTCGAACGCGTCGGCGATCAGGACCTTCATTCAGGCCTCCGGAGGAGCCTGCCCGGACCGGGGCGAGGCTTCAGAATCTGTGGACGAAGAGCCCCGACCGGAGCTTGGGCTCGAACCAGGTCGACTTGGGCGGCATCGTCTCGCCGGCGTCGGCGATCGCCATCAGCTCGCCCACCGTCGTGGCGGACATCGAGAACGCGACGGCGAAGGCGCCGGACGCGACCCGCTTCTCGAGCTCCGCAGCTCCCCGGATCCCGCCGACGAAGTCGATCCGCTTGTCGGTCCGCTGGTCGCCGATCCCCAGGATCGGGGCCAGGAGCCTCTCGTGCAGGACCGACACGTCGAGGGACCCGATCGGGTCGGACAGGTCCACCGGCCGCTTCGGCGTCAGGCCGTACCAGGTCCCGCCCAGGTACATCCGGACGTCGCCCTTCGTCCCGGGCTCGGGGCCGGCCCCCGGCTTCACGACGAACTCCTTCCCCACCTCGGCGAGGAACGCCTCGGGCGTCCGTCCGTTCAGGTCCTTCACGACGCGGTTGTAAGGGAGGATCCGGAGCTGACGGTCGGGGAAGATCGTGGCGACGAACCAGTTGACCGGGTGGTCGGGAGAGAGGGCGTGGTTCCGCTCCTTGAGGGCGGCCCGCGCGCGGCTGGCGGAGGCGCAGCGGTGGTGGCCGTCCGCGACGTAGATGAAGGGGACGCGGTGGAACTCGTCGACGAAGAAGTCGGTCTCCTCGACGGGAACCAGCCAGAGGGAGTGCTCCACGCCGTCCGGCGCCGTGAAGCGGTATTCCGCCTCCCCGGCGGTGACCCGGGCGACGGCGGCGTCGATCGAGTCGACCGCGCGGTACGTCAGGAAGACCGGCTCGCCGTGGGCCGACTGGGTCAGGACGTGCCGGACCCGGTCGTTCTCCTTGTCCTTCCGCGTCTTCTCGTGCTTCTTGATGACGTCCGCGTCGTAGTCGTCGACGGAGCAGCAGGCGACGAGGCCGTCCTGGGTCTTTCCCCGCCAGGTCTGGCGGTAGACGAAGAGGCGCGGCACGGGATCGTCCCGGAGCGTGCCGTCCGCGTAGAACCGGTCCAGGTTCTCGCGGCCCTTCGCATAGACCTCGTCCGCGTAGAGGTCGGTCCTCTCCGGAAGGTCGATCTCGGGGCGGCAGACGTGAAGGAAGGAGACCGGATTTCCGAGGGCGAGCGCACGGGCCTCGGCGGTGTCCACGACGTCGTAGGGAACGGACGCGACGCTCGCGGCCAGCTCCTTCGGGGGCCGGCCGGACGGGAACGGGCGGATGTTTGCCATACGGGGAAAAGAGTAGCAGGAACGGGAGCCGGGCCTGCTAGACTTTTCGCCGGTCGCCAACATTCGAGACAGGGCGCCGTCGACCGCGGCCCGCCCCTCCTCCGGCGCCGGGCTTCCCTCTACCTGACGAGCCCGAGCGGGCCTTCGCCCCGGCCGGACTCCGCCGGCTCCTCGTTCTCCGGCTCGGGCGCCTCGTCCCCTTCCCCGGGCGCCAGGAGGAGGTTCTGGTCGATGCCCTGCTGGCGCTCGACCATCGTGCGGTACCGTCCACCGCGAGCGACCAGCTCCGCGTGAGACCCGCGCTCGACGATCTCGCCATTCTCCACGACCAGGATCTGGTCCGCCCGGCGGACGGTCGAGAGACGGTGGGCGATCACGAACGTGGTCCTCCCCTTCATGAGATAGGAGAGCCCTTCCTGGATCAGCGCCTCGGATTCGGAGTCGAGGCTGGAAGTCGCCTCGTCCAGGATCAGGATCCTCGGGTCGGCCAGCACCGCCCGGGCAATCGAGACCCGCTGCTTCTGCCCTCCGGAGAGGCGGACCCCGCGCTCGCCGACGATCGTGTCGTACCCCTTCTCGAAGCCTTCGGCGAACTCGTCCACCCGGGCGATCCGGGCGGCCCTTAGCACCTCCTCCTCCGAGACTCCCGACCGCGGGAAGAGGATGTTCTCCCGGATCGTCCCGTCGAAGAGGAAGCTCTCCTGCAGGACGACGCCGAGCTGCGTCCGGTAGGAGTCGATCCGGACCTCCGAGAGGTCGACACCGTCCACGAGCACGCGCCCCTTCTCGGGGCCGTGAAACGCCGAGACGAGGCCGATGATGGTCGACTTCCCCGACCCGGAGGGGCCGACCAGGGCGGTCACCGTGCCGGGCGCCGCCACGAAGGAGATGGAGTGCAGGACCTCCTTCCCGTCGTCGTAGGCGAACGAGACCTCCTCGAACACCACCTCGCCGCGGATCGGGCCGAGGGCCCTGGTCCGGCGGGGGTCCTCGTCCTCCGGGCGCTCCCGGAGGATCTCCCGGGTCCGCTCCAGGCCGGCCAGCGCCTCGGTCAGCTGCGTCCCGATCGCGACCACCTGGATCATCGGGGCGATGAGGAATCCGAGGAAGATCGTGTAGGTGAAGAAGCCACCCAGCGTCAGGGTCCCGGCGAAGATCTGCCGGGCGCCCGCGTACATCACCACCGACCCGACCACGCCCAGCAGCACCGTCGAGGAGAGCCCCAGGAGCGAGAGCGACGTCAGGGTCTCGAGGACGTTCGCGAGGAGCCGCTTCACGCCGCCCGCGAAGACCTCCTCCTCCTGCCGTTCCCGGTGGTAGCCCTTCACCACCCGGATCCCCGACAGCGACTCGTTGAGGCGGCCGGTCACCTCGGCGGTGATCTTCCCCCGCTCCCGGAGGATCGGCCGGACCTTCCCGAACGCCAGCGACATGAACGTCCCGAAGATCACGAGGAACAGCGCCGTCAGCCCGGTCATCAGGGGACTCAGGCGGAACATGACGACGAGGGCGATCGCCGCCGTCATCAGCCCGCCGACGAACTCGACGAGGCCGGTCCCGACGAGGTTCCGGAGCCCCTCGACGTCGTTCATGATCCTGGAGACCAGCGCTCCCGACTTGTGGCGGTCGAAATACGAGACGGGAAGCCGCCCGATGTGAGCCTGGACCTTCTGCCGCAGCTCCGCGATGAGGCGCTGAGCCGTCTTCGAGAGGAGCTGCGTCAAGGCGAAGGAGGCCGTCCCCTGGATGACGGTCGCCACGACCACGGCCCCGATCAGCGGCAGGAGCATGTCGGTGCGCCGCTTCCCGACGACGTCGTCGACCAGGTACTTCGTCGAGGCGGGCAGGACGATTCCGGCGAGGCGGCCCACCGCCATGAGCAGGAAGCCGAGAGCCAGGAGCCCCCGGCGCGGCTTCACCAGCTCCCAGATGTCGGGCAGCAATGCTCTGAGCCGTTCCGATTTCCATGGTTTCGGCCGGACTTCCCCCGCCGGGCCGGCCGTCACGCCGTCGGGATCTCCTCGACCCGCTCCGTCATCTTCACTCCCCGGCGCTCCAGCTCGCCCCGAAGCTCTTCGTAGATCTTCGGGTCCCGCCCGAGGAATTCCGGCGGGTGGATCCCGGGCTCCCGGAAGGTCCCTTCGACCAGCATCCGGACCGCGATCGCGCAGGGGAAGCCGGTGGTCCGGGCCATCGCCGTGTCCCCGCTCGCGGGGTCGGTCCGGTCGAAGAGCTCCACCGTCAGCCTCTGCCGCTTGTCGGCCGACGTCCCTTCGCAGACGACCCGCAGGAAGACGAACTCCTCTTCCTCGGGACGCCGGAGCCAGGCGTCGAAGAGGAGGCGTTCGGTGACGTCGCGGGGCGACACCTGGACCCCGCGAACGTCGATCGGCTCCCGGCTGAAGAACCCGGTCTCGCGCAGCATCCGCATCTTCTCGGCGTGGCCGGGGTAGCGGAGCGTCTTCTCTTCCAGGTCCCGCGCGGGGATCGTGGTCAGGACCGTCCGCAGGCCGTCCGTCAGGAACCCTTCCAGCGTGCCGACCCCCTCGACCTCGATCGGCTCCGGCTCGGAGAGCGCGGGAAGGACAAGCGTCCGGCCGCCCCTCAGAACGCGCGCCGGCCTCGTGTACTCCTCGATCACGTCGGTCGCCGAGAAGACGATCCGGTACTCGTAGGGCCAGGTCCGCTGGAACGGCAGCCCGCCGACCAGGATCCTCACCAAGTCGGTCCGGTCGAACAGGAAGATGGACCGGCCGGCGGCCACGTTCGAGAGCCCCGGCGAGACGCCGCAGTCGACGATCGCCGGGATCCCCTTCTTCTTCGCGTAGGCGTCCAGGAGGAACGGGTCCTCCGGCGAGAACGAGATGTCGGCGACCGGCTTCCGGCACTCGAGCACCGTCCGGAGCATCGCTGTCCCGAGGAATCCCGGGACGGCCCCCACGACGGCGTCGGCGCCGGCCACCACCCTCGAGATCTCGGCCGGCGAGGAGAGGTCAGCGGCCTCGGTCCGGACGTTCGGGAGCGTCGAGAGAGGGCCGAGGGCGTTCTCGTCCCGGTCCACGGCGAAGACCGAGTAGCGCCCCTCCTGGGCGAGGTCTCGGACGATGAGTGAGCCGACGAGGCCGGCTCCGAGGACTGCGATTTTTTTCATCGTCCTTGATTATGCGTCCAACCGGAAGCGCTGTTCCGCCTGGGCTACACTCGCGCCCTCCCTTGTCCTCACCGCCTTCATCCGCCCCTTCCGCCCGTCCCGCTCCCGTGAGGCTCGTGATCGTGGGGGCCGGCCCGGCCGGCCTCACGGCGGCCTGGGAGAACGTCCGGCACGGAGGGACCTCGGTGGTTCTCGAGAAGGACGACGTGGTGGGAGGGATCGCCCGGACCGTCCAGCGGGACGGCTACCGGTTCGACATCGGGGGGCACCGTTTCTTCACGAAGGTCCGGGAGGTGGAGGAGCTCTGGCACGAGGTCCTCGCCCACGACTTCATCCGCGTCCCGCGCCAGTCCCGGATCCTCTACCGGGGGAAGTTCTTCAGCTACCCCCTGAAGCCGGTCGAGGCGTTCTTCGGCCTCGGCCCGGTGGAGAGCTTCCTCTGTGCGCTCAGCTTCCTCTCCGCCCGGCTCTTCCCGAAGCGGCCCGAGGAGGACCTCGAGAGCTGGGTGTCGAACCGGTTCGGGGCTCGCCTCTTCCGGATCTTCTTCAAGACCTACACGGAGAAGGTCTGGGGCGTGCCGTGCACCGAGATCAAGGCGGAGTGGGCCGCCCAGCGGATCCGCGGCCTCTCCCTCTTCAAGGCGGTTTGGCACGCGATCCGGAAGGACCCGACCATCAAGACGCTGATCGACGAGTTCGACTACCCGCGCCTGGGCCCCGGGCAGATGTGGGAGACCTTCCAGGCGAACGTCGAGGCAGCCGGCTCGAAGGTCCTCCTCGAGCACCCCGTCAGGCGGATCGCCTGGTCGAAGGGACGCGGGGTCGAGGCGATCGAGGCGGGAGGGAGAGGCGCCGGAGAGGCTGCCCGCTTCGAAGGCGACGCCTTCCTCTCCTCGATGCCGATCACCGAGCTCGTCGAGGCGCTCGACCCGCCGGCCCCGCCCGGCGTCCGGGCCGCCGCGGCCCGCCTTCGCTACCGGGACTTCATCTGCGTCGCCCTCGTCTTCGAAGGGGAGGGGTTCTTCCCCGACAACTGGGTCTACATCCACAGCCCGGAGCTGAAGGTGGGCCGCGTCCAGAACTTCAACAACTGGTCGAAGGCTCTCCTGCCCCGCGGAGGCGTCACCTGCCTCGGCCTCGAGTACTTCTGCTTCGACACCGACCCGGTCTGGAAGGCGGCGGACGCGGAGCTGATCGCGTCGGCCGAGCGGGAGATCCGGGCAACCAGCCTGGTCCCGCCGGGCGCGCCGCTGGTCCAGGGCGCCGTCGTGAGGATGGAGAAGACCTACCCGATGTACGACCCCGGCTACGGCGAGTGCGTCGAGGCCGTGCGGCGGTTTGTCGAGGCGGAGCTGCCGAACCTCCAGCTCGTCGGCCGCAACGGCATGCACCGGTACAACAATCAAGACCACGCCATGCTCACCGCCATGTACGCGGTGAGGAACCTCTACGGCGAATCCCACGACCTCTGGACCGTGAACGTCGACGACGACTACCACGAGGAGACCCGGGAGACGAGACCTCAGCGGCGCGAGCGGACCGCGGCTTCCCGGTAGACCGCCTCGAGCTGCTCCGCCACCCGCTCCCAGTCGAAGGCGGCGGCCCGCTCCACGAGGGCGGCCCGACCGCTGTCGGAGGTCGCGTCGAGCAGCTCCAGACACGCCGCGGCCACCGCTTCCGGCGCAGGTTCGGCCACGCGCCCTTTCACGGGCTCGTCGACGAGGTCCGGAAGGGCGCTCTGGGCCTCCCGGCAGACGACCGCAGGGATACCGCAGCCCCACCCCTCCACCACCGTGATCCCGAACCCCTCCTTCCGGTGCGGGGCGAGGAGGAGCCGGCTCGACTTCATCAGGCCGTAGACCTCGGTGGAGCTCTCGACGAAGCCGGCGAAACGGACCGAGGAGACGATCCCGAGGGTGGCGGCAAGCCCCTCCAGCCGCGCGCGCTCGGGCCCGTCCCCGACCACCAGGAGCCTGAGCTCCGGCCGCTCCCGCCGGACGATCGCGAAGGCCCGGAGGGCCAGCTCGGCATTCTTGTGGGGGATCAGCCTCCCGACCCAGATCAGGTCGGAGCGTTCCGCGGCCGGCGGCGCCCCGGCGATCTCCTCGAGGTCGATCCCGTTCGGAACGACGTGGACCTTCCCCGGGTCGACCCCGGCCGACGCCATCCTCCGGCGGGTGTGCTCGCTGACGGCGACGATCGTCGGCGACAGGGCGAGACAGGCCCTCTCCAGCGCCCGCCCCAGGAATCCGAGCCGCCCCAGCCGTTCGTCCCAGTAGCCGCCCCAGTACTCGTGCCACGTCACGACGAGCGCGCGGCCCTTCAGCCGGCTCACGAGCCAGGCGACCGGGATGGAGAAGAACGGGAAGTTGGCGACGTCCCAGACCTCCTCCCCGCTCCTGGCGAGCGGGCCCAGGAGCTGCAGCCCGAACGTCAGCGCCTCGGCGAGGCGGCGGCGGCCGCGGCCGTCGTGGAGCGGGACCGGCTCGCCGACCGACACGTACCGGCACCCGGGGAGGCACCCGGTTCCCGCGGCGTCCCAGGACCGGAACCCGTACAGCGCCACGTCGTGGCGGTTTCGGAGGTGCCGGGCGAGCTCGTGGTTCCGCCTCTGCACTCCGCCGGGCACGAACGGGTAGACGACGTCGTAGACGAGGGCGATGCGCACGCCGCCTACTTGCGCGCGAGCGACAGGACGCTCAGGAAGAAGCTCGAGAAGGCGGTCTGCACTCCGACCGTGATCAGCGTGACCGCCGGGATCACCATCCGGAGACTGTCGGGGTAGGACATCTGCCCGAATCCGACGTCGGCCCAGGCCAGGAGGGCCCGGATCATCAGGCCGACGCCGAGCACGAAGACGAAGAATGCCGCGATCACGCCGCGCTCGAGCGTGTAGATCCTGCCGAAACGGTTCGAGATCCCGGCGTCCGGGAGCAGCCCCGCCTGGATCGCGAAAATTCGAGTGAACAGGCCGAAGAAGCAGAGCTGGAGGCCGACGATCGTCGCCATCGAGCAGACGAGGAGCGTGTTCGTGTCGAGCAGGAACCTCCCGGCGCGGACCGGCCCCACCATGAGCCGGAGCCCGAGGGCGAGGCCCAGGAGCGTCAGGATCAGCCCGGGAACGAGGAAGAGCCACCGGGGCGAAAAGAGGAGCATGAACCGGAGGTGCCGCCACCCGTCCCGCCAGCTCCGGAGGTGAGGCGGGCGGGACCTGCCGTCCGGGTGCAGCGTCACCGGGACCTCCGAGATCCTGAGCCCCGCGAGCGACGCCTTGATCACCATCTCGGAGGCGAACTCCATCCCGGTCGTCCGGAGGTCGATCGAGCTGATCGCCTGGCGCGAGAAGGCGCGGAGGCCGCAGTGGAAATCGTTGACGGGGATCCGGAAGAGAAGCCGCCCGATGAAGGAAAGCACCGGGTTCCCGATCCACCGGTGCTTCCAGGGCATCGCGCCCGGGAGGATTCGGCCCCCTCCCCTCGGCATCCGGCACCCCATCACGAGCTCCGATCCCTCCCGGAGGCACTCGATGAACGGGGCGAGGCTCGAGAAATCGTAGCTGGCGTCGGCGTCCCCCATCACGATCCAGCGGCCCCGGGCCTGCTCGATGCCGGCCCGCAGGGCGCTGCCGTACCCCTTCTCGGGGACCCGGACGACCCTCGCTCCGGCCTTCTCGGCGATCTCCACGGATCCGTCGGTACTGCCGTTGTCGGCCACGAGGACCTCTCCCCGGATCCCGAGTGTCTCGAGGGCCGCGCGCGCCTGACGGACGCAGGCGGCGATCGTCTCGGCCTCGTCCAGGCACGGCATGAGGACCGTGAGGACGAGAGGCTCGACTAGCGTCATGCGCTTGCCAGGGGGTGCGGCACCATGCCGGGAAGGGTAGCCGAAGCGGAGACGAGCGCCAACGGCGGGGGGACGCCCGGTTCGATGCTAGACTTTTCTCCATCCGGCTCTCTCATCGGCCCTGCAGGGCGGCGAACGCTTGAACGACGGCCAGAGACCCACCTCGAAACTCCTGAGGCCTCTCTCGGCGACGGCACTGGTCGCGCTCGCCGGGTATGCATTGTCGACCCGCCTGTCGTCCTTCTCCACCCTGTGGCCGTACCGGCCTCCCGCGCTGGGGGTCTTCTACTACCTCTACGAACGCAACGAGCCGACCCTCTTCCTTCTTTCCGCCCTGTTCCTGCTCTGCGCCGGGCTGTGGCTGCGCCGGTCGGTCGAGACGAGCCCCTCGCCGGCCGCGGCGCCGCTCCCGTCGCGAACCGGCCTCCTCGCCCTCTTCGTCCTCGGGGTCACGTCGGCCGGAACGATCCTCGTCTACCGCTCCTACTTCCTGTCGATGGACGAGTACATGGCCCACTACCAGGCGCTGATCCTCTCGAACGGCCACCTGCTGGCCAGGGTGCCCGATTCGTGGATGCCGTTCGAGGAGGCCCTGAGACCGTTGTTCGCGCAGTTCAACCCGGCTTTTCAGTCCTGGTACTCCGCGTACCTTCCGGGATACGCGGCCATCCGGGCCCTTTTCGCCGTCGCCGGGGCCGAGGTATTCACGAACGCCGTTCTCTCCGCCCTGACGATCCTGGCCGTTGCTGCCGCCGCCCGGCGGATCTGGCCCGGGGAACCGGACGCCCCGTTCGTCTCGGCCCTCCTCCTGGCGACCTCGTCGCAGCTCCTCGTCAACGGCATGACGGCCTACGCGATGCCGGCGCACCTCCTCCTGAGCCTGGTCTGGCTCCTCCTCCACCTCCACCCTTCGCGGCGGGCAGCCCTGGCCGTGCCATGGATCGGAATTCTCGCCCTCACCCTGCACCAGCCCAACATCCACGCGCTGTTCGTCTGTCCCTTTATCGTGCGCCTGGTCATCGAGCGGCGCTGGCGCCGTTTCACGTACTACGGCGGGGTCTACCTCCTGGGGACCGGCCTCTCGTTTCTCTGGCTCCGGATCGGCCAGCTGAAAGGGGGGCAAGCGACGATAGCCAACATCTTCGCTCTGCCTGGCCCTGCGAATCTCCTTATCCAGGTCCTTCAGGGAATCCTCCTGGTGAACTGGCAGAACCCGCTCCTGTTCGTCCTGCTGGCGGCCGGACTCGCCGCCTGGCGAGGGTTCCCGCCCGCGGCCCGCGACCTCCTCGGGTCCGCGGTTCTCACAATCGGTTTCTTCGCGTTCTTCCCGCTCGACCAGGGCCACGGATGGGGAGACCGGTACGCCCATTCGATCCTCGGGAACCTCGCGCTGCTCGCCATCCCGGGATGGGCGGTCCTCCGATCCTCCGCCGGTCCTCACAAGGCGAGACGGCTTCTCGGAGCGGCGACCGCCTTCTCGCTGCTCCTCGCGTTTCCGGTCCGGTCGTTTCAGGTCTCCGAGTTCGTCGCGCCGTTCGCCCGCGCGTCGGCGTATCTGGAGACGCGCTCCGCTGACTTCGTCCTGTTCGATCCGCAGTCCGTCTGGTACGGCCAGGACCTCGTCCGCAACGATCCGTTCCTCAGGAACCGGCCACTCGTTCTCTCGCTCCCGGCCCTCGGAACGTCCGACATCCCCACGCTCGCCGCGATGGGACGGACCGTCATGGTCACCCCGAGGGAGATGGCCGTCTTGGGTTTGAGGACCCGCCGGGTCACAATGAACGGACGATGAAGGGGTCGTTGTCGGAAAAGCGGGTCGTCGTCCTCGTCCCGTGCTTCAACGAGGAGAAGACCGTCGGAGAGGTCGTCCGGCAGTTTCGCGAGCGGATCCCGACGGCCGAGGTCTTCGTCTGCGACAACAACTCCACCGACCGGACGGTGGAGGTCGCACGTGCCGCCGGAGCCACCGTGATGTCGGAACCGAGGCAGGGAAAGGGTTACGTCGTCCAGACGATGTTCCGCAGGATCGACGCGGACGTCTACCTGATGGTCGACGGGGACGGCACCTATCCCGCCCGCTTCGCTCCCGAGCTCCTGGAGCCGGTCCTGGCGGACGAAGCCGACATGGTCGTCGGCTCTCGCCTTCACGCCGGGTCCTCGAGCGAGTTCCGATCCCTGAACCGGTTCGGGAACACCCTGTTCCTCGGGTTGCTGAACGCGATCTTCGGTGTCCAGCTCACGGACCTCCTATCTGGCTACCGCGTGTTCTCGAGACGGCTCGTCCGCGGGATCGCCCTCTTCGGAGGAGGCTTCGAGACCGAGGCGGAGATGACGATCCGCGCGCTCGAAAGGGGATTCCGAATCGTCGAGCGACCCGTGGACCTCGTGCCCCGGGCCGCTGGAAGCCACTCGAAGATCCGCATCGTCCAGGACGGCCTCCTGATCCTCCGGACGATCCTCACGCTCCTCCGCGACTACCGGCCCCTCACCTTCTTCGGCTCCTTCGCGGTCGCGTTCGCCCTCGGCAGCCTCCTCCCCGCGGGGTGGGTCCTCGCGGAGTACCTGAAGACCGGGCAGATCCTCCGTCTCCCGTCGGCGATCCTGACGGTCGGGATGGTCCTCGTGGGGCTGATCCTGTTCGTCGTCGGCCTGATCCTCCACATCGTGACCCGCCGCTTCTCCGAGGTCCTCGTGCAGATCCAGCGCATCACGGACGACATGGGAAGGGGCCCGTCCTGACGCCAGACGTCACCGTCGTCGTCGTCAATTTCAACGGCGGCGGCAAGCTGAGGCCGTGCCTCGAGAGTCTCCTCGGGGACGGTTTCGCTCCGAAGGAGGTCCTGCTCTTCGACAACGCCTCGTCGGACGGGTCGGTCGGCTCCGTCGAGGAGCTGTCCGCCGGTCCCGCCGCGGTCCGCATTTTCCGCAGCCCCTCGAACCTGGGCTATGCCGGCGCGGTCAACGAGATGCTCCGCGAGGCGCGCGGGGAATTCGTCGCGGTTCTGAACATGGACCTCGTGGTCGATCCCGGCTGGCTCCCGCCCCTCGTCGCTTTTCTCCGCGCCCACCCGGAGGCCGGGGTCGTCAACCCGCTCATCCTCCTCGCCGACGGGTCGCGCATCAACGCCGCCGGGCAGGACGTCCACGTCACCGGCCTCGGCTTCAACCGCGGCCTCGGTCAGCCCCTCGATAGCCAGGGCACCGAGCCGATCGCGGTCTCCGGGATCCAGGGCAGCGCCTTCGTGGTGCGGACCGCGGATCTCCGACGACTGGGCGGAATGGATGTTCTAGGCTTCCTGTACCACGAGGACGTGAACCTCTCCTGGCTGTACCGGATGTCGGGATACACGCTCCACTGCGTTCCCAAGTCCAGGGTCCGCCACGACTATTTCCTGTCGATGTACCCGGAGAAGTTCCACCTCCTCGAGCGGAACCGGGTGGCGATGCTCCTGACCTACCCGAGGACATCGAGCCTCGTCGCGCTCTCCCCCCTCTTGATCCTGACCGAGCTTCTCGCGTGGGGCTATTCTCTCCTCCGCGGCCGGTCGTTCCTGGCGGCGAAGGGCCGCTCCTACTGGTGGGTCTGGAGTCATCGGGCGGCGATCGCGCTCCGGCGCGATCGGGCACAGAGCCTCCGGGCCGCCCCTGACCGCCTGATCCTCGCCTCGTTGCGCTGGACCTACTCGTGGGATCAGTTCCTGACGCTCGGCCGCGAACGTGGCCGATCCGCTCGCCAGCCCGCAGGAGGGCTGCAAACCACCGCGGGACCCACATGAACCGCTTCCGCTCGGGAGGGAAGATGTCCCATCTCACCGTTTCCCTGCTTCAGATCCTGTTCGTCTCCATCCTGATGGTCGCCGCGCAGCTCCTGCTGAAGGCGGGCATGAGGGGCTCTCCGGCCCTCGAGCCGACACCTGGGGCGGTGCTGGGCCTCCTTCACCGCGTCCTGACGACGCCGGTCCTCCTCGTCGGCTGGGCCTGCGGGACGGCTGCCACGCTGGTGTGGCTGATAGTGCTCTCGCGCCTCGAGCTGAGCTACGCCTCGCCGACGATGACCGGCCTCTATTTCGTCCTCCTGCTGCTCGCTACCCGGGTGCTCCTCGCCGAGGCGGTGTCCCCGGTGCGTTGGGCGGGGACTGTTCTCGTGATCTTCGGGATCTTCCTGATGTCGCGAAAGGGCTGAGCCCGCTGGAGCCCGCGCCGACCCGCTTCACCGTGGTTTCCTCTATCCTCGCCAGCATGCCTGCCGCCGTCGTCAGGCCCGGCGCTTCCGTGCGAGTCGAGGAGCTCCTCGCCAACCCGTCCGTCGTGTGGGACCTCATGCCCACGGATCCGGCTCCGGTCACGCGGGCCGACGCCGCGTACCACGCATCGGTGCGCGAACGGTGGATCGAGAGCAACCAGCTGATCACCTTGCGCAATCTCCACTTCCACCGTCAGGCTGCGGAGCGGCTGTCCCGCAACCTGCCGGACGGCGCCGTGGTCCTGGAGCTCGGAGCCGGAGTCGGATTCGACGCAGTCCTCGCCCTCGAGGCCTGTCCCAAGCTCGGCGCCTACTTGCTCTCCGAGATCGCGTGCGACCTCGTCGACTACGCCCGACGGTCCAATCCCACCCTGATCTCCGACCCGCGCGTGATCGCGTGCTGTCTGGATGGCGGCGACCTGCTTCTCCAGGACGCTCAGGTGGACCGGATTCTCATGGTCGGCGCCCTCCACCACCTTCCCGACCTCGCGAAGGCCCTGGACGAGATGGACCGGGTCGCCCGGCCCGGAGCTCGCCTCGTGTTCGCGATCGAGCCGAATCGCCGCTGGCTCGCCGTCATCGCGTCGATGCGGCCGATCTACCGGAGACTCTTCGAGCGGAGGGCGGTCTCGCCCGCCGACGAGAAGGCCGAGGGGTTCGTGCCTTCCGAATTCGAGGAGATGGCCTCCCGTCGCGGCTGGGTCCTCGAAGAGATCGTTCCCGTCTGGTTCCTCGCCGGGTTCGCCCACTATGGCGTCGAGGTCCTGCATCGTTTGCTTCGATCGGAACGGTGGTTCGCCTTGCCTCACGGCGTCGAGAGGCTGATCCTCGCGCTCGACTCGCTCCTATTCCGGATTCCCGGAGTGAATCAGCTCGCGTGGCACTACACGGCGGTCTTCTCGAAGCCGTGAACGGGGATTCGCGGCCGTCCCCGCGCGCGACTGCGGGGCGCCCGATCAGGCCGGCTTGCGGAGCCGGACGTAGACCACGCCCGGTCGGTCGTCCCGGAGGATCGACGGTTCCGGCGAGCGCCGGTAGTTCTCCGGGCAGCGGCGGCTGAGCAAGCCGCCCCGGAGGTACGACCACGGGACGCCCCGGTAGAAGCGATCCTGGACCGATGGATCGATTTCCGAGGCCCACTCCTGGCTCTCCGGGCGCCACGGATCCCGCAGGAGTCGACCGGCCAGGTCTTCCGGCGAGTAGTGACGTTCCAGGAACACCCGCCCGCCCACCACGTCGCTCGCCTCTCCCCACACCCGCTCGTCCCGCCAGATCTCGCGCGAGACCGGGCTGACGTTCGTCGTCAGGTGGAGGACTCCGCCAGGCTTCAGGACGCGAAAGAGCTCCGCCATCACCGTGATGTCGCCCTCGCCCGCGACGTGCTCGATGACCGAGACGCAGATCGCCCCGTCGAACGTCGCGTCGCCGTACGAGAGCGTCCGTCCGTCCTCCACCTCGAGCCGGAGCGAAGGGTCCACCCACCGCCACTGCTCGACCTCCCAGCGGAAGAGATCCGTCGCCACCCATTCGCCCTTCCCTTCCGCGCGCAGCAGGCTCGCGAGGAGCTTCGGGCTGGACAGGTCCAGGTTGACCCCGCTGAAGGGCTCGTCGGCGATCTTCCCCATCTCGTAGTAGCGCCATGGATCGAGCGGGATGAGGAGCCGGGCGAGACCGACCCGCGCGCCCTTCCATCCGTTCCGCCAGCCCCGCAGGAGCCACCGGAAGCCGAGGCGATAGCTGTGTCGCCACAGACGCTCCCAGCCCGGACGGCGGTCCGTCTCGCTCACGCGCACAGCCGCGCGACGCGGTGGCGGTAGGCTTCGAACGAACGAGGGCGCCGCTCGTGATCCCACCCGAGGTAGTCGGCGAACGCCCGGAGCGCTCTTCCGACGCCGGGAACCGTCCGCCGCCGCCTTCCGCGCTCCAGCATCAGCTCGCAAAGGGCGAGCCGCCGCCCCGCCATCGCCTCGAGCCGGGAGGCGCCGGGGACGCCTCGCTCGCGCCACCAGCCCCAGACCCGGAACTGGTTGAAGGTGTACTGCCAGCGCATCTGCCACAGCCGGGACGCGAGGGCGTCGCGCGTCATGCTGCCCCCCGACAGGACGAGCCGGACGAGCCGCTCCCCGATCAGCTCCACTCCTCCGCCCTCCGCGGCGAGCTCGGAGAGGAACCCGGCGTCGTTGCCGTACGGAAACCTGTTGTAGTCGTACCCCATCGGGTTCTCGAACTGGACGTGCCGGTCGAAGACCCGGAGCGCTGCCTCGGTCTCGTAAATCCCGTTCACCTGGTTGAGCGAGTAGCGGCGAAGGAAGATCCCGAGAGAGAACTCGACCGGAGTGAGGATCCCCGCGTCGGCGGCGTACTTCGTCAGCTCCCGTCCGTCCACTTCGACGGTCCCGCTGCAGAAGACGAGTTTCCGGCCCGCGGCCACGGCCCGCCCGGCCCCTTCCATCATCCGCGCCGAGAAGGAGGGCTCGAGGACGTCGTCCGCCCAGACGAAGCAGCACCACTCCCCCGTGGCCTGATGGAGCGGCACGCGCCAGGCCTTCACCGGACCCGAGTTCTCCTCGCTGCAGGAATAGCGTGTCTCGATTCCGGACCCGGCGCTCTCCTCGAGAAGCCGTGCCACGATCTCCCGGGTTCCGTCCTGGCTCGTCTCGTCGTAGACAATCACCTCCAAGGGCCGGTGCGCCTGCCCCAGGACGCTCCGGAGGGTCCGCTCGATCGTCGCGGCGCTCCGAAAGGTCGGAACGATGAGGGAAAGCTTCAACCGCGGACGATTTCGACGGTCGGGAGGGGGAAGATCAGCCCGATCCCCTGACGGAGGGTCTCCGCCTCGCGCCGAAGGAACTCCTCGCGGAAGTGCCACGGCAGCACGAGGTAGTAATCGGGCTTCATCGCCCGGGACTCCTCCTCGCTCACGATCGGAATGTCGGTACCGAGGGTCAGGGCGCCGTACTTGTCCGGGTTGCGCTCCGCCGCGACCTCGATGATCCGGTTGTCGATCCCGCACCACTGGAGGATCGTGTTCCCTTTCGTGGAGGCCCCGTAGACGTGGATCCTCTTCCCTTCCCGCTTCAGCTTCTTGAGCAGGGCGTTCAGGCTCTCGCGGTGGACGTTGATCCGATCCTGGAAGTTCTGATAAGGGCGGTTCGTGTCGAGCTCGAGGTCGAATTCCCGCTGTCGGAGCGCCTTGATGTTCGCGAGAAATTCCGGCCGCCGAAAACGGAAGCTCGCCGCGTGCGATGCATAGCACCGGAGGCTCCCGCCGTTGATCGAGTTGCAGGAAACGTTGAAGACGCGGAGCCCCGCCTGGCGCAGGACGTACTCGACCGTGGCGAGGCTGTAGTACTCGAGGTGCTCGTGACAGATCGTGTCGTACGAGTTCATCTCGAGCATGAGCGGCATGTACGACATCTCGAAAATCCAGACCCCGTCAGGGGCCAGGGCGTCGCGGATCCCTCGCGTGAAGGCGATCGGGTCCTCGAGGTCGTAGAACATGGCGATCGACGTGATCACATCGAACCGGTCGCCCTCCAGCCGCGACGCCAGCTCCTCCGACGGAAAGAGATCCTGGACGACGGTCACGCCGGGGCCGATCTCGCGAGCGACGTCGGACGGGTCGATGCCGAATTTCGCGTAGGTCTCGGGGTAGCATCCCAGGAGCGTCCCGTCGTTGCACCCGATGTCCAGGACGCGCGCATCCGGGGCCTCGACCAGCGCCGCGACCTCGCCGGCGATCTCCTCGAGGTGGTCGCGCATCGTCTGGTTGGTCCCGGATCGGTACCAGTAGGCCGAGTAGAGGACCTCGGGCGGGACGGTGAACTCCATCTGGAGCAGTCCACACGCCTTCTCGTCCTGCATCGGGTCGCACCGGACCAGGGACGTCGGGATCTTTCGCGTCGGAGGCAACTCTTTGCCCGGCTTGACGAACGATCCCTGGAGGTGCTGCTCCCCGAGGTCGATGACGCGCGTCAGGGCAGTCGAGCCGCAGATTCTGCAGGTCTTCCTGTGAACGAGGTGCATGTGAAGGTCTCCTGCGTGCTGGAAGCGCTCGATCCTACCCCGATTCTCGAAGGTCCATCTCACCGGGGCCGACCCCGGTCTACTCGACGCCAGAGCGCCGCCCGATCCTCCGCCGTTCAGTCGTAGACGCCCGCGAAGAGGTCTTCCGGCGGCCGCCTCGCCGGAATCGGGCCGGAGAGCGTCAACCCTTCCGGGAACAGGGCGCGCGCCGTAGACCGGACGTCCACCCTGACCTCGTGCAAGCCGGCAACCAGGGGAACGGAGTGCTGCGCGGGTCGGCCGTCGACCAGGAATACCTCCCGTACCGGAGCCCCGCTTTCCTGGTAGAGAGAGTAGCTCCCCGGGGAGCGAGCCAGGAACGCCACGGACTCGCCCGGCGAGACCAGGGCACCCGACAGAAGGAGGTTCGGGTGCACCCGCACGTACGAGCCCTCGAGGTACCTCCGGATCGCCGGCCCCAGGGCGAGCGTCCGGAAATTGAGGACCACGAGCCGCGGCTGCTCCGCGAAGACGGCGCCCATCGCCTCGAAATGACCCTGGCCCGCGGCGGACCGGATGTCCGACACGACTTTCGTATCCCACATCACCTTTCCGGCGTGCCGCCGCGAGACGACCATCCAGGTCCCGTCCAGGTATCGGTCTTCCGGTCCGAGGAGCGCCTCCGCCTCCCGCACGACGCGTCGCTGGAGCTCGTCGTCATGAGCCAGGTAGCGGACGTTGCGCGGCAGGGACGCCGCGCAGAGGGCGAGAACCACGGCGCACGCCGCCCCCCGCGAGACGCCCCATCTCGCGAGCGCGAACGGGACCTCCGTCGCGAAGGGCGACAGGGTCGCGGTGGCGAAGACGAACACGTAGGGCCAGGGCTGGGCGTGGGCGAAGACGAGCGGCACGACGACGGCCGCCGCGACGGCGGCCCGCCGCCCCGGTCGCTCGGTGGAACGCCACCCGCAGAGCGCCAAGACGACCCCCCCCGCCCCCAGGGCCCAGAGGTCGCCGTTGCGCTCCAGAGTCTGGGAGACGTACTTCCCGAGACCGCCCCGGTAGACGTCGGCGCCGTGGAGTGCGACGTCCATCGGGCTCAGGAAGACGCTCCGGAGGACGCCTGGAAAGCCCGTCCCGCCGAAGGCCACGGCATAGAGGAGGACGACCGCCCAGAACCCGGCCGCGAACCGGACGAGCTCCACCGCCGTCTCGCGCCTCTCACCTCGTGAAACGAGCCCCGAGGCGATCGCAAGGCCGGCCGCGAGGAGCCCGTACACGGCCTTCTGGGTCGACGCGAAGGCGAGTCCGCAGGCGAGGCCGGCGAGCAGCGCTTCCTTCCTGCCAGCCTTGCGCCGGGTGAGGAGCGCCAGGGCCGCCATCTCGAAGAAGACGGCCACCGTGTCGGACCTCACCCGATAGGAGCGTTCCGCGAAGTTCGAGAAGGAGAACAGGACGGCCACCGCCAGGAGCGCCTCGATCCGACTCCTCCGGATCGACAGCGCGATGCCGTAGACGAGGGCAGCCGTGCCGGACGCCAGGAGGAACCCTGCCAGGCGGGTCGCCGTCATCACCCCCATCGCGTCCGTGACCGGCGCCCGGGCAGCGCCGAAGACGTAGGCGTAGAGGATCGTCTTCACCGGATCCCACGCTCCGTAGAACCCCTCGGGAATGAGGAGAGGCATCGAAGCCGCGAGGAACTCGTCCATCACCCACTTCCCGTGCAACGCGAAGCGGAGGACGAAACCCACCTTGACCGCGACGAAGGCGACCAGCAGGACGGCGAGCCAGCGTTCCTCAGAGCCGGAATCCGGGTCCATGGACGGAATCCTGCTGGATGCCACTGAACCGGCAAGGATAGCGCAGGGCGGCGACGGCGTTCGTCTCCTCCGTCGAGCCTGCGCGACCCCGGCGCCGAACCGGCACCGACGGGAGCGGACACCCAATGTCCCCGTGACGGCAGGACGAGTAGGCGATTCGAGCGGGAGGAGACCCGGGGAGCAGGCGATCTCGGAAGGTCCGCATATCGCCCGCTGCTATCATCTCGTCGATGCCGGGGAAGACGCCGTCTGGCGAGGTGGGCGTTCTCAGCGCCGAAACCACGTCGTCACCTCCAGGCGTCATCGGCCGTTGGCTCGTGCTGCTCGGCTTGGGTGTCACCACGGCGAGCGTCCTCGCCTCGCAAGTCGTCCTGTCACGCTTCCTCGGCGCGACCGTCGGCTACTACTTCGCCTTCGTCCTGGTTTCGTTCGCCATGCTCGGACTGGCGTCGGGAGGGCTCGCCGTCTACTTCGCCCTGCCCCGCATGGGCCTCGCGCGCGCTCCCGAGGTCGCCAGCCTGGCGACGCTCGGCGGCGCGATCTCGCTGCACGTCGGCCTCCTGTCGGCCCTGCAGTACTACGTCGGCGTCGCCGGCACGAGTCACGGCCAGCTCGGGGCGTCCATCACGGCCCTTCTCTGGGTCCTCGTCAGCCTCCTCCCCTTTTTCCTGCTGACCGGCTTCGCGGTTTCGATCCTGCTCGCCGCCTCGGCCGATCGCTTCCACGTGACGTACTCCGTGGACCTCGTCGGCGCCTCCGCCGGATGTGCCGCCGCGCTCGTCGCGCTCTCCGCGGCCAGCCCGGCCGAGGTGGCGCTTGGCTCGCTGGCCCCGGGTGTCGGCGTCGGTTCGGTCCTCCTGGCGCTCGGGGCGCGACGATATCGGCTCGCCGTGCTCTCGTGCGTCGTGTCCGCGGGCCTCCTGCTGTCCGGCCGCCAGCTCTGCCGGTCCGAGAACGTCAAGAGCCCACCGCACGTCAGCTCGCTCTCGCGGCCGCGGCTCCTCACGGCGTGGAACAGCTTCTCCAGCGTCACCCTCCATCCCGGGAGCTTCTTCACCTGGGCCCTCTCGCCGACGTTCCGGGGATCCCAGGTCCAGATGATCGACCTTCTGATCGACGGGATCGGGGGAACCCAGATCGCACGGTTCGACGGGAACCCCGCGTCCCTGAGCGGGTACGACTACCTGGACGCCGACCTGACGGCTCTCACGAACAGGCTGCTGGCGCCCGCGTCACGGCAGCTGATCATCGGCCCCGGCGGGGGCGTCGACATCCTTCAGGCGGTGCGCGCCGGCCGCCGTGACATCACGGCCGTGGAGATCAACCCCCTGATCGTAGAGGTCGTGAACGGAGCGGTCGGGGGCTTCTCGGGACACCCGTACGACCTCCCCGGGGTCCGGCTCTTCGTGGAGAACGGGAGGACATTCGTCCGGCGAACACGCGAGCGGTGGGACCTGATCAGCCTCACCTGGGTCGACACCGGTGGAAGTACGACCGCGTTCGCGGCTAGCGAGAACTACCTCTACACGGTAGAAGCCTACGAGGAGTACCTCTCACGCCTCTCGGACGGCGGATACCTCGCCTTCATGCGCGCTCTCGGTGTCGGGCCGCCCGGCCGTCCGGCCGACCCTCCGCTCGACACCCTTCGGGGGATCTCCGTGGCCGTCGAGGCGCTCACCCGCCGCGGCGCGAGCACGCCGGGCGCGCACGTGCTGGTCGGGGCCGTCCAGAGCCCGTTCTTCTTCCAGCGGGGGATGTGCTACGTGCTGGTCAAGAACGCACCGCTCCGTCGTGACGAGATCGACACCGCACGCCGCTTCTGTGCCGACAACGGATTCACCTTGCTCTGGACTCCGGACGGTCCAGCCGACCTGGAGTCCCTGCCTCCCGCGTGGAGACCGATCGCCGCGGTGGTCGCCCGCATCCTCGACGCCCGACAGGACCGCGCCCGCCTCTACCGAGAGGCCGCGTTCGACATCGCGCCGTCCACGGACGACAACCCGTTCTACTTCGTGGAGCGCGCCGGCCCGGGCCGGAGAGCCGGCGAGGGCCTCCGGATCCTCGGCTGGTGCTCCGCCCTTCTGGCGGGGCTCGTCGTCGTGTTCATCGGGCTTCCGCTGGCGCCGACGTTCCGGAGGGGCCCTTCCCTCACTCTCCCGGAAGCGTCGTTCCTCGGCTATTGCTCGCTCCTGGGGCTGGGGTTCATGCTGGTCGAGATCGAGTTCTTCCACTCCTTCGGCCTCGTCCTCGGGAGCCCCACGTGGGCACTGGGGACCGTGCTCTCGGTCCTGCTTCTCTTCAGCGGGGCCGGTAGCCTCGCCGCGGCTCGCGTCTCGACCTCCCCGAAGGCCCTGGCGCTCGTTTTCGGGGCACTCCTGGCCATCCTCGGCGCCTTCATCCTGGCGCGAGGCCCGATCCTGGCGCGTCTCGTCAGCCTTGACCTCCCCGTCAGGGTCCTCTTCAGCGCCGCCGTTCTGGCTCCGATCGCCTTCCTCATGGGGATCCCGATGGCTGCCGGAATGTCACGCATCGGGAACCGGCCCATGCTCAGGATGTGGGGATGGGCCGCAAACGGAGCGCTTTCCGTTCTCGCGAGCGTGCTAGCCATCTTTCTGGCCATCCACGCCGGGATCGCGGCCACGTTCTTCTCGGGCCTCGTCGCCTACGCTCTGGCAGCGGGCGCCCTCGCCTTGGTCCTGGCCACGGAGGACCGTCTCCACACCGAGCCGGCCGCCATCCCGCCGGCCGGGAAAGGCTGACCCGGGACCTGCGGCTTTTCGGCGGCATCGAGGAACGAGCCGTCGTGCATCGCTCCTCGATCTCGGCGATCCTGACGGCGAGGAAGACGCCGCCGGCGGTCCGGCCCGCGAGGCCAGGTTCGTCGGCGCGAGCCCGGCTGGTCCCGGGCTCCCCTCAAACAGAAAAGCCGGCGAACGCCGGCTCATCCTCTCCGTCGTGGAGGGAGCTCGAGGGAACCCGGACGGTCCCGGGTTCCCTCGATTCAGGTGATGGTTAGTACATGCCGCCCATGCCGCCGCCCTGGGGCATCGCGGGGCCCTTGTCCTTCTCCTTGATCTCGGAAATCATCGCCTCGGTGGTGAGCATCAGGCCGGCGATGGAAGCGGCGTTCTGGAGCGCCGACTTCGTCACCTTGGCCGGGTCGATGACCCCTGCCTTCAGCATGTCCTCGATCTTCTCGGTGGCGGCGTTGAACCCGAAGTTGCCGCCCTTCTCCTTGAGCTCCTTGACCACGACCGAGCCCTCGTCCTTGCCAGCGTTGTTGATGATCTGCCGGGCCGGCTCCTCGAGCGCGCGCTTGACGATGTCGATGCCGACCTGCACGTCGCCCTTCTCCTTGATCGTCGCGACCGCCTCGATCGCGCGGAGCAGGGCCACGCCGCCGCCCGGGACGATGCCGTCCTCGACGGCCGCCTTCGTGGCGTGCATCGCGTCCTCGACGCGGGCCTTCTTCTCCTTCATCTCGGTCTCGGTGGCCGCGCCGACCTTGATCAGCGCCACGCCGCCGACGAGCTTCGCCAGCCGCTCCTGGAGCTTCTCGCGGTCGTAGTCGGAGGTGGTCTCCTCGATCTGCGCCCGGATCTGCTTCACGCGGCCGGAGATGGCTTCCTTACGCTTCTTGTCGTTCGTGTCGACGAGGATCGTCGTGTTGTCCTTGTCGACCGTGATCTTCTTGGCCTCGCCGAGGTCTTCCCACTTCACGTTCTCGAGCTTGATGCCGAGGTCCTCGGAGATCATCTTGCCGCCGGTCAGGATCGCGATGTCCTCGAGCATGGCCTTGCGGCGGTCGCCGAAGCCGGGGGCCTTGACGGAGCAGACGTGGAGGGTGCCGCGGAGCTTGTTGACGACGAGCGTCGCGAGCGCCTCGCCCTCGACCTCTTCCGCGATGATCAGGAAGGGCCGGTTCTGCTTGGCGACCTGCTCCAGGATCGGGAGGAGGTCCTTCATGGAGGAGATCTTCTTCTCGAAGATCAGGATCTTGGCGTTCTCCTGGACCGCTTCCATCCGCTCCGCGTCCGTGACGAAGTAGGGCGAGAGGTAGCCGCGGTCGAACTGCATTCCCTCGACGATCTCGAGGGTCGTCTCGAGGCCCTTGGCCTCCTCGACGGTGATGACGCCGTCCTTGCCGACCTTCTCCATCGCCTTGGCGATGATCTCGCCGATCTCGATGTCGCCGTTGGCGGAGATCGTGCCGACGTGGCCGATGTCCTTGGCGTCGACCGCCTTCTTCAGGGAGTTGATCGACTCCACGGCCTTCTTGACGGCGATGTCGATGCCGCTCTTGATCTCCATCGGGTTGTGCCCCGCGGTGACCATCTTGATCCCCTCGCGGTAGATCGACTGCGCGAGGACCGTGGCGGTGGTGGTGCCGTCGCCCGCGACGTCGGAGGTCTTGGAGGCGACCTCGCGGACCATCTGGGCGCCCATGTTCTCGAGCGGGTTCTCCAGCTCGATCTCCTTGGCGACGGTGACGCCGTCCTTGGTGATCGTGGGGGAGCCGAACTTCTTCTCGATGACGACGTTCCGGCCCTTCGGCCCGAGGGTGACCTTGACCGCGTCGGCGAGCTTGTTCACGCCGCGCAGGATCTGCTGGCGGGCCTCGTCTCCGTAGGTGATGTTCTTGGCAGCCATTGCTTTATTCCTTCTCTTCTCTTCCGGTCTCTTACTTGGTCTCGACGACGGCCAGGACCTCGTCCTCGCGGAGGATGAGGTACTCCTCGTCGTTCACCTTGATCTCGGTACCGGCGTACTTGCCGATCAGGATGTGGTCCCCCTTCTTGACGTCGAGGGGGATGCGCTTGCCGTTGTCGTCGAACTTTCCGTCGCCGACGGCCTCGACCGTGGCCTCCATCGGCTTCTCCTTGGCGGTGTCGGGGATGATGATTCCGCCGCGGACCTGCTCCTTCAATTCGACTCGCTTCACCAGGATCCGGTCATAGAGAGGACGAACTTTCATTGCGAATTCCTTTCTGGGTTTCGGCTCCACGCCGTGTTCTAGCAGTCAGTTCACTGGGTTTGTTCTGATCGCGCTGGCACTCGCCACCGACGACTGCCAGGAAATATAGAGGGAGTTCGAGAATATGTCAACCTGACCATTAGATTTCTGATAAGCCGTTAGTTATAAACAGCTTACGAATGGTCGCCGGACCGGGGCCGGGAATCAGCCGCGGGAGAATTCGGCCAGGGACCAGGCCAGGAACCGCTTCTGCCCGGCCGTCAGCTCCGGAAAGACGGGGAGGGCGAGCGTCTCCTGAGCAGCTTTCTCGGCCTCCGGGCAGCTGCCCGGCTTCCCGCCCCAGGAGAGGAAGCACTCCTGCAGGTGGAGAGGGACCGGGTAGTAGACCGCATGCCCGATCTGCCGCGCCGCGAGAAACTCCTTGGCCGATTCGCGGCGCCCTTGCCCCACGCGCACGACGAACTGGTTGAAGACGTGGTGGCGTCCCGCCGCCTCCCGGGGAAACTGGAGCCCCCCCTGCTCGTACGTCCTGCCGCCGAACTCGAGGTAGAGCGCCTCGATCTCCTTCGCGTTGCGGCGCCGGCCATCGGCCCAGCCGTCCAGGTGCGGGAGCTTGACGTGGAGGACGGCCGCCTGGAGAGCGTCGAGGCGGAAGTTCCCTCCCACCATCCCGTGGTGGTACCGGCTCGTCTCGCCGTGCGTCCTGAGCGCGCGCAGCGCGGTGGCCATCCCGTCGTCGTCGGTCGTCACCATCCCGCCGTCGCCGAACCCTCCCAGGTTCTTCGACGGAAAGAACGAGAACGCCCCGAACGCCCCGATGGCTCCCGCCTTCTTCGCACCGTACGCGGCCCCCATCGCCTGGCAGGCGTCCTCGAGGACCGGGATCCCCTTCGACCGCGCCACCTCGAGGATCGGGCCCATGTCGGCGCACTGGCCGTAGAGGTGGACCGGCTGGATCAGCTTCGTCCGCGGGGTGATCGCGGCCGCGAGGCGGGACGGGTCGAGGTTGAACGTCTCGGGCTCGATGTCGCAGAAGACCGCTTTCGCGCCGAGCCGCGCCACGGCCCCCGCGGTCGAGAAGAAGCTGTAGGGAGACGTGACGACGTCGTCGCCCGGCCCCACGCCCGCGGCCATCATCGCGGCCAGCTGGGAGTCGGTTCCGGAGGACATGCCGATCGCGTGCTTCGTGCCGACGTAGGCGGCCACCGCCTTCTCGAAGGCCTCGACGCGGGGGCCGAGGATGAAACCCTGGGCGTCGCAGACCTCGTCCAGGACGGGCCGGATCTCGTGGCGGATCGTGGCGTACTGCGCCTTCAGGTCGAGGAGGGGGACGGGAACGGAGGCGGGGTTCTCACTCATGCAGCCCCCGAGGATATCGGATCCGGGTCAAACGAGTCCGCGGTCGTGGACCTCCCTCTGTAGACGATCGGGGCGTCGGGCGGGGAGCCGGACCCCGTCTTCATCGGATGGAGTAGCGCGGAGCGGGCCGCCGGGCGGGACGGAGCCAGAAAAGCAGCAGGAGTCCGGTGACGAACCCGCCGATGTGAGCCCACCAGGCCACTCCGCCCTCCGTGGCCGCCTGCGAGCCCGCGACGACCGCCGCCGACCCCATCCAGAACTGCAGCAGGAACCACCCGAGCAGGTAGAGCCCCGCCGGAACCTCGATCAAGGGGAAGCAGATGAAGAGCGGAAGGACCGTGACGACTCGCGCCCGCGGGAAGAGGACGAAGTAGGCGCCCAGGACCCCCGCGATCGCGCCCGACGCCCCCAGGCTGGGCACCTCGGACGCCGACGAGATCCACGCGTGGGCCAGCGTGGCCCCTGCCCCCGATCCCAGGTAGAAGACGAGATAGCGCCCGTGCCCCAGCGCGTCCTCCACGTTGTCCCCGAAGATCCAGAGATAGAGCATGTTCCCGGCGAGGTGCATCAGCCCACCGTGGAGGAACATCGCCGTGAAGATGGTCCCGACGCCGGCCAGGAACGTCCAGCCCTCGTAGAGGCCGGGGTGGAAGAACCGCGCCGGGACGAAAGCGTTCCTCCAGACGAACTCGCCGAGGCGGTCGCCCTGCACCCACTCGACGGCGAATGCCCAGACGTTCACGAGGAGGAGGAGGTTGTTCACCAGGGGAACGGTTCGCCGGGGGATCGAGTCGCGTATCGGGATCAAGCATTCCCATGATACGGGACCGATACGAGACAAAAGAAAAACCCCGGGGACGCGCAGGGCCCCGGGGTCTCCACTCGCCTCCGGACTCGGCCAGAGAGCGAAAGAAACTACTTCCTCTTCTTGTTGAGGAGTTCCTTGAGATCCTTGCCGGCCTTGAACTTCGCGGCCTTCGACGCGGCGATCTTGATCTTCGCCTTGGTCTGCGGGTTGATGCCGACGCGGGCCTTGCGGTCCGCGACGCTGAAGATCCCGAGCCCGGGCACGGCAACGCGCTCGCCCTTCTTCAGGGAGCCGGCGATCGTGTTGATGAACGCGTCGTAAGCCTGGCCCGCCTGGGCCTTCGTCAGCTCTGCATCCCCCGCGATCGCCTCGATGATTTCCGCTTTACCAGCCATGTTCCAAGCCTCCTCTTTCTTTCGAAGATTCTATGAGAATCGTTGTCGCTGTCTGCGAACCGCTCGAAATCTAGGCTCGGCGTTTCCTCTTGTCAATGGAGAATCGGCATTCGCCCTGCTGTTTCAGCGGACCTATTGACGTATCCGCCTGACTGTGAGAGCGGAGAAGCCGTCGTTCTCGGGTCCCGGGAGGACCCGGACAAGGCCGTCCGGACGGCACCAGGGAGCCAGCGCCGCCGGGAGGAGCATCGATTCCGCCGGCAGCCGCACGGCGTCCGCGCGCCCCGCCAGGACGGCGTCGACGACGTCCTCGTTCTCCTCCGGCTCGAGCGAGCAGGTGATCCACGTGACGGTCCCGCCTGGCGCGAGGAGGTCGAGGGCCGACCGAAGCAGCTCCTGCTGGAGTGACGCCAGCGGCCCGAAGTCCTCGCGGCGAAGGCGGGACCTGATCTCGGGGTTCTTCCTCAGGGTCCCGGTCCCGGAGCAGGGCGCGTCGAGGAGGACCGACTCGAACCGTCCCGGGGGGAGCGGCGGGCGCGCGGCGTCGCCGAGGACGACCAGCACCTCGGAGCGGCGGAGGCCGTTCGAGAGGTTCCTCGCCAGCCGGACGGCGCGCGAGGGCTGGAGCTCGAGGGCGACGACCCGGCGGGCTCTTCCCCGGGCGAGCAGGGTCCTCGTCTTCCCGCCGGGGGCGGCGGTGAGGTCCACGACGACGTCGGCGGACGGGACGAGCTCCACGAGCGCCTGCGCCGCGGCGTCGACGACCGCCAGGCGGCCGGAGCGGACGAGCGGGTGGCCGATCGCGTCGCCCTCCTCGACGGTGAGGGCCAGCGGCGCCCACTCCGACGGCACCGCCCGGACTCCGTCCCCCGCGAGGATCTCCCGGACCTCGTCCCGGCTGCCGACCAGCGGGTCGGCCAGGAGGTCGACCGGCGAGTCGGCGTTGTCGGCGGCGAGGACTCCCGCGGTGGCCTCGCGGCCGAAGCGCTCCTTCCAGCGGCGGACGAGCCATCGCGGGTGGGAGGTCTCCACGGCCAGCCGGTCGAGCGCGTCCACGCCCGGGAGGAGCACGGCTCCCGGGCGCTCCTCGCTCGCCGCCACCTTCCGGAGGACGGCATTCACGAGCCCCGCCCCGCGCGGGGCGATCTCCTTCACCGCGGCCACCGTCTCCGAGACGGCGGCGTGGGACGGGATCCGGTCGAGGAGGAGAAGCTGGGCGGCTCCCAGCCGGAGCGCCGCCCGCACCGGGGCGTCCAGCTCCTCGACGGGCCGGTCCAGGTGGCGCGCCAGCACGTGGTCCAGACGGATCGCGTTCCTGAGCACGCCCTTGACGACCGCCCGCAGGAGGTCCCGGTCCCGCCGGGGGAGCGAGGCTCCCCGGGCGTCGAGGAGAGGAGCCGCGTGCGCGCGGTCCCGTTCGACGCGGATCAGGATGCCGAGGGCGAGGGACCGGACCGACCTCATCCGCTCAGGGCCTCACGTCCAGACCTCCCCCGCCCGGACCCGCTCCCCGTTGACGAACTCCCGCGCGGGGAAGAGCCGGCGCCCTTCCGCCTGCAGGTTCCGGATCGAGACGGCTCCGGCGCCGCAGGCCACGACCAGGCGCCCGCCCGCCTCCAGGACCGTCCCCGGCTCGCCGGCCGCCTCCACGGCCGAGAGCCCCGTCACCTTGACCCTGCCCGAATTCCGGAAGGTGAAGAGGCCCGGCCACGGCGTGAAGGCCCGTTCCTTCCTGACCAGGACGGCCGCCTCGTCGTCCCACCGGATCCGGCCGTCCTCGCGCCGGATCTTCGGGCACTCCGTGACGGCGTCCGCCGCCTGAGCCGCGGGCCCCGCCGAGCCGTCGGCGATCGAGGGGAGGGTCGCCAGGAGGAGGGCGGCCCCCATCGACGCCAGGCGCGCCGAGAGGCCGCTCGCGTCGTCGGCCGGGCCGATCGGGGTGCGCGCTTCGGCGAAGACGGGGCCGGTGTCCATCCCCACGTCCATCCTCATGATCGAGACGCCCGTCTCGGCGTCGCCGGCGAGGAGGGCGGCCTGGACGGGCGAGGCGCCTCTCCACCTCGGGAGGATCGACCCGTGGACGTTCACCGCCCCCATCCTTGCCGCGGCGAGCGTCCTCGGTCCCAGGATCCGCCCGTAGGCGACGACCACGAAGAGGTCCGCCTCCCGGGAGACGAGCCGGGAGAGCGCCTCCTCCCCCCTCAGGGTCTCCGGCTGCCAGACCGGAAGCCCCAGCGCTTTCGCCCGCGCCGCGACGGGAGGATCGGTCGGCGCCGCGTGCCGGCCGACCGGCCGCGCGGGCTGGGAGACGACGAGCGCCAGGTCGTGCCCGGCCGCGGCCAGGGCCTCGAGGGACGGGAGGGCGAACTCGGGCGACCCGAAGAAGACGATCCGCACGGAGGCTCAGCCGTTCAACTGATCCGGTTCCGGTCGATCTCCTCGTAGAAATCGGTCGCGACGAGGATCTCCCGGCTCTTCGATCCGCCGGCCGGGGGGCCGACGATTCCGTCCCGCTGCATCAGGTCGATCAGCTTCCCCGCCCTCGAGAATCCGATCTCGAGCCGCCGCTGGAGGAACGAGATCGAGGCCATCCTCTCCCGGACGACGAGGCGGGCTGCCTGCTCGTACATCGGGTCGTTGTCGTCCGCTCCGGTCCGCCCGCCCCGCGCGGCTGAGTCCGCCTCGGCCTCGCGGTCGGCGATGACCGTGGCGTCGTAGAGCGGCTTCCCCTGCTTCTTCAGGAAACGGCAGATCTCCTTCGTCTCGTCCCCGCCGATGAAGCCGCCGTGGATCCGCTGGAGGTAGCTGGTGCCGGGCGCGAGGTAGAGAAAGTCCCCCGCCCCCAGGAGGGCCTCGGCGCCGACCGCGTCGAGGATGGTCCGCGAGTCGATCTTCGTCCGCGTCGTGAAGGCGACCCGGCACGGGAGATTCGCCTTGATCGTCCCCGTGATGACGTCGACCGACGGCCGCTGCGTCGCGAGGATCAGGTGGATTCCGATCGCGCGCGCCTTCTGCGCCAGCCGCGCCACCGACTCCTCGATGTCCCTCGGCGCCGTCATCATCAGGTCGGCCAGCTCGTCGATCACGATGACGATGTAGGGCATCGGCGAGATGCTCCCGTCGTCGTCGGCCTTCAGCTTCTCGCCGAGCTTCTCGCGGACCTCGGCCACCGCCGCGGGGTCCCGGATCGCCGCGTTGTACTGCTCGATGTTCCGGACCCCCGGCCACTCGGAGAGGAGCTTGTAGCGGCTCTCCATCTCGTCGACCGCCCACTTGAGCGCGTTCGCCGCCTTCTTCGGGTCGACGACCACCGGCACGAGGAGGTGCGGCAGGTCCTCGTAGTCCTTCATGTCGTTCATCTTCGGGTCGACGAAGATGAACTTCACCTCGTCGGGCCGCGCCTTGTAGAGGATGGAGGTGATCATCCCGTTCAGCCCCACGCTCTTCCCGGCGCCGGTCATGCCGGCCACGAGGAGGTGCGGCATCCGGGCCAGGTCGGCGACGACCGGCTCCCCCTCGACGTCGATCCCGAGCGCGATCGTCAGGAGCGACGGCGACTTGCGGAACCGCTCGCTCTCGACGACCTCCCGGAGGGCGATCAGCTCCCGGTAGCGGTTCGGCACCTCGATCCCGACCGCGGCCCGGCCCGGGATCCGCTCGATCCGGACCTTCTCGGCGGCGAGGGCGAGGGCCAGGTCGTTCTCCAGCCCCGAGACCTTCGCCACCTTGACGCCGGCCGAGGGGCGGAACTCGTAGGTGGTGACGACGGGTCCGGGCGTGTAGGTGTCGACGGTCCCCTCCACGTCGAACTCGAGGCACTTCGCCGTGATCAGCTCCATCGTCTGCTGGAACTCCTCGCGGCTCTTCTCGCGGTCGCGCTTGGGAGCCGCGCGCAGGAGGCGCTCGGGGGGGAAGATCCAGCCGTTCGACTCCTTCGACGACGGGAACGGGAGAACCCGCTGGGGGACGGCCTTCTTGACCAGCTGCGCGGGGTGCGAGACGGGCCGGGGGATCGGAGGCGGAGCCGGTCTCCCGGGCGCCGGGAGAGGTCCCTCCGGGGCCGCAGGGTCGGCCGGGGCAGCCGGCGGCGCCGCTTTCTGGATCGAGAACCGCCCCGGACCGCTCTTTTCCCGGACGCGCAGCGTGGCGATCGAGGGGATGTAGACGACCTGCCCCCCCTCGTCTTCCTCCTCCGGGACGGGCGGGCGGCTCGCGCCGGTCCGCTCCCTCTCGAGGTGCTTGCGCACCACGTCGCGCCGCTGGCTCTCCTTCTGCTCCTGCTCCTTCCGCCGGTTCCACTCGAGGACGGTCGTCTGCCACCATCCCGAAAGTCGGACGCGGCCGCGTCGGAGGCCCTCCCCCAGGGAGAGGGAGGTCGCGAGCAGGAGACCGATCAGCAGCGTCGCGACGAGGAAGATCGAGGCGCCGGGCGTGTTGAGGGCCGCCACGGCGGCCGCTCCCAGAAGCTCTCCGACGAACCCGCCGGCCGAGAGCCCGCCTCCGAAGAACCCCGGGCGCCCGACAGCGATGTGGAGGAGCGGCGCGACGGCGAGGACCACGACGAGGAGCCCGAGGAGCTTCGTCCCGGGGGCGCCGAGCCCCCGCGAGAGGAACCGGCGGAAGCCGACGCCGAGGACCGCTACGGGAAGGACGAGCGCGGCGAAGCCGAAGAACTGGAACGCGCCTTCGGCGAACGACGCCCCGACCCGGCCCGCCCAGTTGCGGGGCCTGGCAGCCGGGTCGGCGACGGACGAGAAGAGGGACGGGTCCCCGGCGTGGTAGGTGAGGAGCGCGACGAGCAGGAGGAGACCTGCCATGAGGATCACGATCCCGAGGAACTCGTCCCGGCCCCGCGCCGGCGGGGCGGAAGCAGGGGGAGTGGTCACCCGCTCGCTCATTCGGCACCACCGGAAACCGCCTGCCGGCAGGAGAGCGACATCGAGAGATTGTAACAGGGTCTCAGCGAACCGAAGACCTTCAGACCGGCTGCCTCTTCTCCCCCAGGAGCTCCGCGAGCCGGCGGAAGGTCTCGAGCCCGAGCTCCTCCGCTCGGGCCGTCGGAAGGAGGCCGGCCGCGGCCACCGCCTCGATCGCTCGCTCCCGCCCCCAGAGGGCGGTCAGGGAGTTCACGAGCGTCTTGCGCCTCGTCTGGAAGCCGGCGGAGGCGACCGCGAGGAGGGCCGCGCAGTCGGCGTCGGCCGGGCGCGGCAGGATCTCGACCACCGTCGACTGCACCCTGGGGGGCGGCTCGAATTCGCGGGGCCCCACGTCGAAGAGGCGGCGGCACCTCCCGTGAGCGCCGAGGTCGACCGTCAGGTACCCGTAGGCGTCCCCCCGGGGGGAGGCGACGAGCCGGTCGGCCACCTCCTTCTGGATCATGGCCACGATTCGCGAGAAGAGGTCGGGCCGCCTCACGAAGGCGCGGAGCATCGGGGTCGCCGACTCGTACGGGAGATTCCCGACGAGTGGAACCGGCGGCGCCGCGCCCGCCTTCGCGATCGCCTCGCCGAAATCCGCCTTCAGGGCGTCGACGGAGCTGACCCAGAGCGGCCGCCCGTCGTACCCGCGCTCGAGACGGGACGCGAGGAACGGATCCAGCTCGAAGGCGACCACGTGGATCCCCCGATCCAGCAGCCGTCCCGTCAGGGCTCCCTTGCCGGGACCGATCTCGACGACCGTCTGGCCCGGCAGCACGCCGAGCGCGTCCAGGATCCGGCCGGCGGTCGCCTCGCTCCTGAGGAAGTGCTGGCCGAGGCGGGGGCGCCCCGACGCGCGCCTTGACGGTGTCACGGCGCGCAACCTACCATCAAACGAGAGGGCGACGGCACGAATCGCCGGATTCGGTTCGCACCCGGATCAACCAGCCGAGCCCCGAGGAGAACGAACAGAATGTCCGCTAACGTCACCGAACTCACCGAGGCGACCTTCGAGTCGTCGGTCCTGAAGAGCGAAAAGCCGGTCCTCGTCGACTTCTGGGCCGTCTGGTGCGGGCCCTGCCGCCAGGTGGCCCCGATCGTCGAGGCTCTCGCCGAGAAGTGGGGGACCAAGGCCGTGGTCGTGAAGCTGAACGTGGACGACGTCCCGTCGGTGGCCGAGAAGTACGGGATCATGTCGATTCCCACCCTGATGCTCTTCAAGAACGGACAGGTCGTGGAGCGGGTCATCGGGGTGGCTCCCCAGTCCTCGCTGGAGAAGAAGTTCGAGCCCTATTTCTAGAGGCGCCGAAGCGCCTCTAGAAATGAGGGCTCTAGGCAACATTGATCAGGGAAACCCGAGCCCGGGTTTCCCTGCGGTCCGCCGGACCTACCTTTCCGCGTCCCGGGGATGAGGGGCCGGGCGGGGCCGGGCGGGGCTGACCGAGGCGGATCAGAAGACCTCCCGGAAGCCAGGGCCCACGCATGGGCCGCGTTCCCGCTCGGTCACTTGAGGGGGGTCGGGATCGGGGCGGGGCCGGGCATCACTCGCTTGGCGACCGGGCCGTCGGGGCCGTCCAGGTAGAAGACCCGGACCCTCGTCCCGCGCACCAGGGTGGTCTCCAGAACGGTCGACTCGTCGATCCGGAACGCCCGTCCGGTCTCGCCCACTTCCGCCACGATCAGGTACTGGCCCGGTTCGTATTTCAGGCACGCGCCGGCCGCCCTCAGGTACGGAGGAGGGGTCGGGGTCGGGGTGGCCGTCGGGGTGGGGGTCGATTTCGGCTTCTTCTTCGTGGCGGCCTGCAGCGGCACGGGCGCGCTCCCGGCGAGCGCCACGGCGAGCAGGAAGACGGCAAACCTCGATCGCATCGCGAGGCGGAGGATAGCCGAGACGAATGCCGTCGGCATTCCGATTGCTCCCCACGGAGTGGAAGGCGTCTGCGGGTGCCACTTTGGCTTCAGCCATACCCGCGGGAGCTTTTCCCGGATGCCGTTTCGTCGCGCCCCCGGGCGCCCGCCACGGTCACCGGCGCGAGGAATTCTCTCGATTCCGACGAACTGGACCAGACCGAGCACGAGACCGAGGAGAAGAGACGACCGATGACGACAAGTGCTGTGGGATTCGACGCCGCCGCCCTGAACGAGAAGATCCGGGAGAAGTCGCTCGCCGTCTCGGCGCTGCTGGCGGAGATCAGGAAAGTGATCGTGGGCCAGGGGGCCATGGTGGAGCGGCTCGTCGTGGGCCTCCTGGCCGACGGGCACGTGCTCCTGGAGGGGGTTCCCGGTCTCGCCAAGACGCTCGCCGTCCGGACTCTCGCCCGCGGCCTCGACGCGTCGTTCTCGAGGATCCAGTTCACGCCCGACCTCCTTCCCGCGGACCTCGTCGGGACGCTGGTCTTCAACCCGAAGACCCAGGAGTTCGTGACGCGGAAGGGACCGATCTTCGCGCACATCCTCCTCGCCGACGAGATCAACCGCGCCCCCGCGAAGGTCCAGTCGGCCCTGCTCGAGGCGATGCAGGAGCGCCAGGTGACGATCGGGGACACGACGTCGCTCCTCCCGTCGCCCTTCCTCGTCCTCGCGACGCAGAACCCGATCGAGCAGGAGGGGACGTACCCGCTCCCCGAGGCGCAGGTGGACCGATTCCTCATGAAGCTGAGGATCTCCTACCCCGCGAAGGCGGAGGAGCGGCAGATCCTCGAACGGATGGGCGAGTCCACCGAGGGCGAGGCGTCCGCGCAGGTGCGCCCGGTCCTCGCGCCGCCCGCCATCCGGGAGCTCCAGGCGCTGGTCCGGAAGCTCTACGCCGACGAACGGATCAAGGGATATCTCGTCGAGCTGGTCTCCGCGACCCGCGACCCGAAGGCCTACGGCCTCCCCGACCTCGCCGATTTCGTGTCGTGGGGCGCCTCGCCCCGCGCCACGCTCGCCCTCCTGGCGGCCGCCCGCGCGCACGCCTTCCTCCAGGGCCGCGGCTACGTCGTCCCGGAGGACATCAAGGAGATCGCGCCCGACGTCCTCAGACACCGGGTCCTCCTCAGCTACGAGGCCGAGGCCGAGAACGTGACGAGCGACCAGGTCGTCGCCCGGATCCTCGAGCGCGTCGAAGTTCCCTGAAGACGGACCAGACCGACAGACCGATGCTGCCCCGCGAGATCGCGAAGAAGATCCACCGGATCCGGATCCGGACGAACCGCCTGGTCGACGCCGGCCTGGGCGGGGAGTACCACTCGGTCTTCCGGGGCCGCGGGATGGAGTTCTCGGAGGTGAGGGAGTACGTCCCCGGCGACGACGTCCGGTCGATCGACTGGAACGTCACGGCCCGGACGGGTACCCCCCACGTCAAGAAGTACGTCGAGGAGCGCGACCTCACCGTCCTCCTGGTCCTCGACCTCTCGGCCTCCCAGCAGTTCGGGTCGCGCTACCTCACGAAGCGGGACCTGATGGCCGAGCTCTCGGGCTTCCTCGCCTTCGCGGCGGTGAAGAACAACGACCGCGTCGGGGCCCTCTTCGTCACCGACAGGACCGAGCTCTACCTCCCGCCGCGGAAGGGGTTCGACCACGCGATGACGATCGTGCGGGACGCGCTCCACCTCGAGGCGAAGGGGACCCGCACGGGCCTCGCCCTCGCCTTCCGGAGGGCGGCCTCGCTCCTCAAGCAGCGCTCGGTCGTCTTCGTCCTCTCCGACTTCCTCGATTCCGGCTACGAGAAGCCCCTCAAGATGCTGCGCCGCCGCCACGACGTCGTGGCCATCCCGATCGCCGACCCCGCCGAGGGGGCGATCCCGGACCGAGGGCTGGTCCGGCTCCGCGACGCCGAGACCGGGGAGACCCGGGTCTTCGACGCCGGAGCTCCCGAATTCCGCGCGCTCTGGGGCCGGGCGATCGGCGGCCCCTTCCCGGACTGCGCCGCTCTCTTCCGCTCCGCGGGCATCGACTCGATCCCGCTCCGGACCGATCAGCCCTACGAGCGGCCGCTCGTGAGGTTCTTCAAGGAGCGGGAGCGGCGCAAGGGGGCAGGCCGGTGAGGGGCGCGCTCGCGTCGCGGGGCGCCGGAGCGCTCCTCGCGGCCGGCCTCGCCGGGCTCGCCGTTTTCCTCGGAGGGGCCGCCTCCCTCCACGGCGCCGCGACGCCGGAGATCCGCTTCACCTCGTCGCTCGACCGGACGGAGACGGCGCTCGGGGACCGCGTGGTCGCCACCTACAAGGCCCCTCTCCCCGCGGGGTGGAAGCTCGAGCTGGACGCGCTCGTCTCCCCGAAGCTGGAAGGGAACGTGCAGGCCGGCACGGCCTTTGACTTCGCGACGCCGCTCCTCGCCCAGGCCCCGGGCAAGGAATCCGACGGGGCCGACTGGACCCTGTCGGCTCCGTTCACGCCCCTCGTCGCCGGGGAGCTTCCGGTGCCCGGCCCACGGCTGGTGCTGGTCTCCCCCGACGGGACGAGGGCTCCCGTCCGGCCTCCGGCGCTTTCCTTGAAGGTCTCCTCCAGGCTCCCGTCGGGCCAGAGGCCCGAGGAGCTCGCCCCGAAGGACGACCGCCCCGTGAGGATCCCGCCGCTCGGACCGTGGTTCTGGGGCGCGGTCGTCGTCCTCGCGCTGGCCGCCGCGGCACTCGTGGCATATCTGCTCCGGCGGAAGAAGGCCGTCTCCGCCACGACCGCGCCGGAGATGCCGGCGCTGCCGCCCGGTCCCGAGCTCCTCGCCTCGCTCGAAGAGCTCGCGGCGCGCCTTCCGTCGGACCGGGACGACCCGCGGGCCTTCTACTCCGAGCTGACCCGCGTGACGAAGCGCTACCTCGAGCGCCAGCTCCGGCTTCCGGTCCTGGAGTGGACCACCTTCGAGACGGTCCGGCGGCTCCGGGACAAGGGGTGGGAGCTCCCGCGCGAGATCGCCTTCTCCGAGCTCCTCGGCGCGGCCGACCAGGTCAAGTTCGGGCGCGGGTCGGCGACGAGGGACGAGGCATCCCGCCACCTCGCGAGGGCCCGGGCGCTCTACGAGCACGTGGAAGGGACGCTCGCCGCGGCCGCCGCGGCCGCGGCCCCGGCGGCGCGGCGGCCCGCCGCCCCTCCCGTTCCTTCGCAGAAGACGGGGACCGCGCCGTGACCGGACTCCTCGCCGCCGCCGGCGCGTGGCTCCCCCCGGGGCTCTCCTTCCGCGACCCGGTGGCTTTCTGGCTCCTCCTCGCCGTGCCGCTCGCGATCCTCTTCCGCGTGGCGAGGGAAAGGCTCGGGGAAGGGGCGCTCACGGTGCCGACGCTGGCCGCGGCGGCGCGGTGCCGGCCCACCTGGCGGGTCCGGTTCCGCCACGTTCCCTTCGTCCTGGCTCTCCTCGGCTTCGCCGGGCTCGTGGTGGCGCTGGCCCGCCCGCGCCTCGGCCTGGAGAGGACGGAGTCCTGGACCGAAGGGGTCGACATCGTCGTCGCGCTGGACGCTTCCGGGTCGATGGCCGCCGAGGACTTCAAGCCGAAGAACCGGTTCTTCGTCGCCAAGGGGGCCGTGAGGTCCTTCGTCGAGGGGCGCCCGCACGACCGGATCGGCCTGCTGACGTTCGCCGGGCGGTCCCGGACCGTCGCCCCCCTCACCACCGACCGGACGATGGTCCTCACGCAGCTTCAGGCCCTCAAGCTGGGCGATCAGGGAGACGGGACCGCGATCGGCATGGCGCTCGGGAACGCGCTCTCCCGGCTCAAGCCGTCCCGCGCGAAATCCAAGGTCGTGGTCGTCGTGACCGACGGCGGGAACAACGCGGGCGAGATCGACCCCGACACGGCGGCCGGGATCGCGAAAGCGCTCGGGGTCAGGGTTTACACGATCGGGGTCGGGTCGGGAGACGCCGAGGTGGAGATCCCGGTCCAGATGAAGGACCCCGTCACGGGCCGGATCACCGAGCAGCGCGTCCGCGCGAAGGTGGACGTCGACGAGGCGCTCCTCCAGCGCATCGCCGACAAGACCGGAGCCCGGTTCTTCCGGGCCACCGACGCCGCCGGGCTCAACCAGATCTTCTCGGCGATCGACCAGATGGAGAAGAGCGAGATCAAGACCGCCACGTTCACGCGCTGGCGGGAGATCTTTCCGGGGGTCCTCCTCCCCTCGGCCGTCTGCCTCGCCCTCGCTGGCCTGCTTTCTGCGTTCGTCTTCCCGGTGGTGCCCCGATGACGCGCCGGCTCCTCGACCTCTTTTCCTCCCCCTGGTTCCTGGCCGCGACCCTGGCGGTCGTCGCGGCCGGGGGGGCCGCCCTGTTCCTGGCGGCGGCCCGGCTCTCGAAACGCCGGTCGGAGCTGGTCTCCCCGGCGCTCGCGCTCCGCAGCGGTCTCGCAACGTCCCGCGCCGGGGCGATCGGGCGGGGCCTCCTCGTCGCGGTGGCGATCCTGGGGATCGGCATCGCCCTCGCCAGGCCCCGCTGGGGGTTCGAGAAGGAGGAGGCTCACCGCAAGGGGACCGACGTCGTCCTGGTTCTCGACACCTCGGCCTCGATGCGCGCGGCCGACGTCACGCCTTCGCGGTTCGTGCTGGCCAGACAGGCGGCCCTTTCCCTCCTCTCCAGGCTTCCCGAGGACCGGGTCGCCCTCGTCGCCTGCGAGGGGGACGCCCAGGTTCTCGTCCCCCTCACGCTCGACACCGCCGCGGCCGCCCTCTTCCTGGAGGCCCTCGAGCCGGGAATCGGGACGCTTCCCGGGACGTCGCTGGCCGCCGGGATCCAGTCCGCCTCCGAGCTGTTCCCCGCCGGCCCCTCCGGAAGCCGGCAGTGCGTCGTGATCTCGGACGGGGAGGACCTCGAGGGAGGGGTCGACGAGGCGGCCGCGAAGGCGAAGAAGGAAGGGATCGTCGTCCACACGGTCCTGGTCGGAGCGGAGAAGGGAGCGCCGATCCCCGAGTACGACGTGGCCGGGAGGATGTCCGGCTACAAGCTCGACTCGAGCGGCTCGCCGGTCCTCTCCCACGCCAACGCCGAGGTCCTCCGGAAGCTCGCCGCGGCGACGGGAGGGAGCTTCTCGAAGGTCTCCCCCGGGAGAACCGACCTGGAAGGGGCGGCGAGGGAGATCGACCGGGCCGCGCGGAGGCCCCTGGACGAGGCCGTCCTGACGAACCGGCCCGAGCGATATCAGCTCCCGCTCGCCGTGGGGGCGGTCGCGGCCGCGCTCCTCCTCCTCGGGCGGCCCGTGATCCGTTTCCGCAGGCCGTCGTGGCTCCGCAGGGCCGCGGCGGCCGCCCCGCTCGCCGTCGTCGTCTCCTGTCTCGCCGTCGTCCTCGCCCTGGGACCGGCTCCCCTGCTGGCGGCCGGCGAGCCGGGCGCGGCGCCCACCCCCACCCCCGCCCCGGCCCCGCCGTCGCTCTGGCAGCGGATCCTCTCGCGCCCGCCGTTCACGACGGCCCGCAGCGAGGCGAAGGAGGGGGCCAAGGCCCTCGAGGCGAAGCGGGTCGAGGACGCGGTCGGCCATTTCTCGAGGCAGAAGGAGCTCGCTCCGGGAGCCGCGGCCGGAGACTACAACCTCGGGACCGCCCTCTCCCGGGCGGGCAAGACGCCGGAGGCGGTCGCCTCGCTCGAGAGCGCACGCAAGACGGGGAGCCGCGATCTGGCGCGGGACGCCGCCTACAACGAGGGGAAGGCCCTCTACTCGGGAGGCGACTGGGCCGGGTCGGCCGCGGCCTTCCGGGAAGCCCTCCGCCTCGCGCCCGGAGACCCGGACGCGTCCTGGAACTACGAGCTCGCGCTCCGCCGCGCGGAAGAGCAGCAGAAGAAGGACCAGCAGAAGCAGAAGGACCAGGACCAGAAGGACAAGAAGAAGGACCAGGACAAGGGCGACAAAGGCGACAAAGGCGACAAGGGGAAGCAGGACCCGCAGGACCAGAAGAACGACGAACAGAAGAAGCAGGAGCAGAAGGCCAGGGAGGACCAGGAGTTCAAGAGCAAGGCGAACATGAGCCGGGAGAAGGCCGACCAGCTGCTGGCGGCGATCGCGAACGCCGACCGCGAGGAACAGAGGCGGAAGCTGGCCGAGCAGCGGAAGCAGCGGCGCGTGGCGAGGGACTGGTGATGCGGCGCCTCGCCATTCCTGCCGCCCTCGCCCTCGCTCTCGCCCTGGCCCCGCTCCGTCCCGCCGCCGCGCAGGGCGACGACGTCCGCGTGGAGGTCCTCGTGGACCGGCCCCGGCCCGCCCTGGACGAGACGATCCAGCTGACGTACGTCTTCCACGGCACGGCCTCCACCGGGGCGATCAAGGCCCCGTCCGGCCTCCCCCTCAAGAACCTGGCGATCGTCTGGGGGCCCGCCACCTCGACGCAGATCCAGTTCATGAACGGCAACCTGCAGAAGTCGGTCAGCATGTCGTGGCGCCTGAAGGCCATCGGAACCGGCGCGGCCGAGATCGGGGAGACCTCCTGGACCGTCGGTGAGAAGGCGCTGAAGGGAGCCCCGTACCTTTTCGAGGTCGGCCCCGCGCGCCGGAGCGGAGCCCCCGGCCCCGGCGTCGCCCATGGCCCGGACGAAGAGGACCCGATGGCCCGGCCGTTCGGCGCTCCCTTCCCGGGACTCCGGAACGCCGGGACCGCGCGCCCGCGGCAGGACGCGCTCGTCATCTACTCCGTCACGCCCGACCGGACGACCGCCTACGTGGGCGAGGAGATCGTCCTCCACTACGAGCTGATCACGCAGGCCGACATCCAGGGGCTCGAGTTCGTCGACCCCCCCAAGTTCCAGGGGGTCTGGGCCGAGGACCTGGAGAAGCCGGAGAAACCCGAGGGGCGCCGGGACACCTACGAGGGCCGCCAGGTGACCCGCTTCACCCTGCTGAGGAAGGCCATCGCCCCCCTGGCGCCCGGGACCGTCGCGATCCCGCCCGCCACGGTCCGCCTCGCGGTTCGCATGGCTTCCGACCCCTTCGCCGACCCGTTCAACTTCATGCGGCCGACGTTCGTCGAGCGGTCGACCAAGCCGCTCTCCATCAAGGTCCTCCCGATCCCGGGCCACGCCGACTTCAAGGGGCCCGTCGGGAAGTTCGACCTCCACGCCTCGGTGGACCACGACCGGATCGCCGGGGGCGAGGCCGTCACGCTGAAGGTCAAGATGACGGGCAACGGGAACCTCCGGACCTCGGTCGACCCACCCCATCTCGACATCCCCGGTGCCCGCGTCTACCCGCCGACGGCCAAGAACAGCACCTCCCGGAGCGCTGGCCGCCCGGCCGCCCAGGCCGAGTGGAGCTACGTGATCGTCCCCGGGAGCGCCGGCGATTTCACGATCCCCCCCGTCCAGATCGCCATCTTCGACCCGGCCGAGAAGAGGGTGGTCGACAAGGCGACCGTGCCGCTGCACGTCTTCGTGGAGGGAACCCCGGCGCTCGCGGCCCAGAACGCCGCCACCGCGAAGGGGGGCGCGGCCGAGACCGTCGCCGCCGCCGAGCCGGCCTCCTCTTCGTCCCGCCAGCCTCCCCCTCTCCAGGGCGCGGCCCGCCCCGCTCCGGCCGAGCTGGCCTCAGTCCCGCCCTCCACGAACAGCGTCGACTTCAGCAGGGGGACCGTCACGCTCTCGCTCTGGGCCCTCCTCGGGATTCCGGCAGGGCTCATCGCGGCCGGAGGGGCCGTGCTCGCCGTCCGGAAACGCCTCCGTTCGCAGGGCGAGGTGGACGACGCCCTGCGGGGCGGACCCGACGAACCGAAGGAACGCGCGGCCGGCCGGATCGACCGGGCCCTCCGCCTCCTGCTCCACCGCCGGTGGGGAATTCCGGAGGCCGCCCCGGCTTCCGCCGTCCTCGAAGGTCTCGAGTCGGCCGGCGTCACGGCCGAGGTCCGCGAAAGCGTCCGCCTCCTGCTCGCCGAGCTCGACTTCCTCCGCTTCGCCCCCCAGCTCGGCGAGTACGGGGACAAGATCGACGAGGCCAGGAAGCAGGCCGCGAGAGTGTTCCGTCAGCTCCGATAGGTCGACGGCCCTGGCACGAACGCCGCGGAAGATATGATTCCCGGCGTGATCGTCCCGGCCAAGGTCCTCCCCTCGAAGGTGCTCGCGCGATACCTGGAAAGGCACCGCCTGCTCGACGAGACGAGCGGGACGGCTCCCGACCGCTTCCTCCTGACGCTCATCAGGCGGTCGCTCGACTTCGTCCCGGCCGAGGCGAGCCTCCTGCTTCTCGACGACCCCGTCGCGAAGGAGGACGACCGGTCCAAGAACGACCTGACCATCGTCGTCGCGGCCGGGATCGCCGGTGAGGTCTTCCTCGGCAAGAGGGTCCGGCCCGTGGAGGGGCTGGCGGGCTTCGTCTACGCGCGCGGGGAGCGCACCTGCGTCAACGACGTCGGGGGGGCGAACGTGCTCTCGCGCGAGCTCGACCCGCTCCTGCCCAGGCGGGTCGCCCAGGCGCTCGCGGTCCCGATCGTCGTCGAGAACCACGTCTGCGGGTCGCTCGTCCTGATCAACCAGAAAACCGGGCAGGGGTTCGACGCCCGCGACGAGCGGGTCATGGAGCTGTTCGGCGACACGCTCTCCCTGGCCCTGCAGAACCTGCTCGACGAGCGGCGGGCCCGCGAGGTCGCCCGGCGGGACTCCCTGACCTCGCTCTACAACGACCGCTACTTCCACAAGAAGCTGCTCCAGGAGATCATGAAGCTCCAGTCCCAGCCGGCGGGCGACCTCGCCCTCCTGTTCCTCGACTGCGACCACCTCAAGTCGGTCAACGACGAGCACGGGCACCTCGCCGGGAGCCAGGTCCTCCGGGAGCTCGCCTACATCATCCAGCGGAACGTCGCGGACATCTCCTGCCTGCCGTGCCGTTACGGCGGGGACGAGTTCACGGTCATCCTCATCGATGCCGACATGACGAAGGCCCTCGACGTGGCCGAGAGGATCCGCAAGGCGATCGAGGAGTGGACCTTCCTGCCGATGAGCATCGGACCGGGCGAGCCCGGCCTCAACCTGGCGGGAGTCATCACCATCTCGATCGGCGTGTCGACCTTCCGGAACCACTCCTCGCCGGACCGGCCGCCGAACGAGCAGAAGAACCAGATCTTGAAGCAGGCCGACGCCGCCCTCTACATGGCGAAGCTCGCGGGGAAGAACTGCGTGGTGGCCGCCCCCAGCGTGGCGCTCGGGACCGTCTCCGCGACGGTCATCCTGAAGAGCTGAGCCGGCCTCCCCGCGGAAAGCCGCCGGGCGACGCTCCCGCCCGGCGGTCCGTCCCGTCTCTCCCTCTACTCGAGGACGAAGATGTTCTTCCGGGCGCAGATCTCCTTGAGGATCTTGGGCCACACCGTGACGCTGACCTCCCCGATGTGCGCCTTCTTCAGCAGCGCCATGTAGGTCCGCGACTGCCCGATCCCGCCGCCGACCGAGAGCGGCACGTCGCCCGAGACGATCGCGCGGTGGTACGGGTACTTCAGGAAGTCCAGCTGGCCGGTGATCTCCAGCTGCTGGCGGAGGGTCTCGGCGTTGACGCGAATCCCCATCGACGAGAGCTCGTGCCGGCGCTTCGTCACCGGGTTCCAGACCAGGATGTCGCCGTTCAGGCCGTGCATCGGCTTCCCGCCCGCCGAGGTCGTCTCGGTGACCCAGTCGTCGTAGTCGGGCGCCCGCATCTCGTGCGGATACCCGTCCGCGAGCGTCCACCCGATCCCGTAAATGAAGACCCCGGGGTAGCGCTGCAGGATCGCCGTCTCGCGCTGCTTGCGCGGCAGGTCCGGGAACATGTCCAGGATCTCCTCCGCGTGGAGGAACGTCAGCTCGTCTGGAAGGTCGGGGTACCTCGGGTCCCTGAGCTTCGGGAAGAGGTGCTGGACGTGCCGCTCCGCCCCCTTGATCACCTTCCAGATCCTCTGGACGACGTCCGTCAGGAAGGAAAGGCTCCGGTTCTCCACCGTGATCGTCCTCTCCCAGTCCCACTGGTCCACGTAGGCGCTGTGGTCGTGGTCGAGGAAGTAGTCCTTCCGGACGGCGCGCATGTCGGTGCACAGCCCCTCGCCGGGCGCCATTCCGAACTGCTGGAGCGCGAGCCGCTTCCATTTCGTCGCGGCCTGGACCACCTGCGCCTCCACGGGGTGGAGGTTCCGGTCGTTCGAGATGTGGAACTGGATCGGGGTCCTCGAGCCGTCCCGGTCCAGGTAGTCGTTGACGCCGCTGTCGGCCTCCACGATGAGCGGGACGGTCACCATCATCAGCCCCAGCTCGCGGCAGAGCCCGTCCTCGATGAACTCCTTGGCCGCCATCACCGCCCGCTGCGTTTCCCTCGGCGTCAGCAGCGAACGGTAGTCGTCGGGCAGGACGCGCTCGATCTCCTCGTACGTCCCGATCCCGGGTCCTGCAAGATCCGCCTTCTTGTCCACCAGCATCGCCTTGGCTCCTTTCCCGGCGGCGCTCCGCCGGAGAGATGCAACTCGCCCGGCGGCAGCCGTCGGGCCCGAAAACACCTGGCCGCGAATGGGTCGTCGGCGTCCCACGGGAGCACCCCCTCCCTGGCCACCTCCGGGCAGAATTATCCCCCGTTTCACGGCCGGCGGGTCACCGGTCCCCTGCTATCATCGACCCCGCTCGGAGGCCGTCGAATCATCGATGCGCGCCCCGCGGCCCGGAGGATTCATGCCGCCCACCCCCAGTCAGCAGACCCGTGTGGAGCCGAAGGGCGTCCTCGCCTCCCTGAAGAAGCACCTCCTCGTCGACGGCTACCACGTCGTCATGGACCTCCGGCGCTCCAGGGGGAGCTACGTATGGGACTCCCTCCACGAGGTCGAGGTCCTGGACTTCTTCTCGCACTTCGCCACCTGCCCGATCGGCTACAACCACCCCAGGCTCCTCGAGCCGGCTTTCCTCGAGGAGCTCCAGTGGGCCGCCGTCACGAAGCCCGCCAACAGCGACATCTACACGCAGGAGATGGCCGATTTCGTCGAGACCTTCTGCCGCGTGGCGATCCCTCCCTCGCACCAGGATCACCTCTTCTTCGTGGAGGGGGGCGCCCTCGCGAACGAGAACCAGCTCAAGGCCGCGTTCGACTGGAAGGTCCGCAAGAACCTCCGGAGGGGATACCGGCGCGAGGTCGGGACCAAGATCATCCACTTCGAGCAGGCCTTCCACGGGCGGAGCGGGTACACCCTCTCGCTCACCAACACGGCGGACGCGCGGAAGACGATGTACTTCCCCAAGTTCCAGTGGCCGCGCATCGTCAACCCGAAGCTGACCTTCCCGATCACGCCGGAGTCCCTCGAGCAGGTCCGGGCCACGGAGCGGCTCGCCGTCGCGCAGATCAAGCAGGCCCTCGCCGAGAACCGGGACGACGTGGCCGCCCTGATCATCGAGCCGATCCAGGGAGAGGGCGGGGACAACCACTTCCGGCCCGAGTTCTTCCGCGAGCTCCGGACCCTGTGCGACGAGAACGAGATGCTCTTCCTGATCGACGAGGTCCAGACCGGCCTGGGGCTGACCGGCGCGATGTGGGGCTACGAGCACATGGGGGTGGTGCCCGACATGTTCTCGTTCGGAAAGAAGACCCAGGTCTGCGGGTTCGCCTCGAACGACCGGATCATGGACGAGCCCGAGAACGTCTTCACCGTCTCCTCCCGCATCAACTCCACCTGGGGCGGCAACCTCGTCGACATGGTGCGCTGCCGGAAGTTCCTCGAGGTGATCGACGAAGAGAGCCTGATCGAGAACGCCCGCACCACCGGCAACTTCCTGCAGAAGAAGCTGGGAGAGCTGGCCGCCGAGTTCCCGGGGAAGATGACGGGCGTCCGGGGCCGCGGCCTCTTCATCGCCTTCGACCTGCCGGACGGCGCCACGAGGGGGAAGGTCCTCTCCACCTGGCTCCAGAAGTACAACGTGATGGGCCTCGCCTCCGGGGAGAGGGCGATCCGCCTCCGGCCGCCCCTGACGTTGACCCGGGAGGACGTCGCGACGGGCGTCCAGCGCCTCAGGGCCGCCCTCACCGAGGTCCTTGCATAGGAAATGGGCCGCGCTCGCGGCCCTCGCCCTGCTCGTCTGGGGGGCGGTCTGGTTCGTCCCCCTTCCCTCGATCCTCCTCCTCCGTCTTCGCCCGCCGGGGACGACCTCTTTCATCGAGATCCGGAAGGCGAAGCTCCGGGCGGCCGGCAAGTCCGACGCGGTGGCCCGCACCCCCGTGCCGCTCGCCGCCGTCTCGCCCTCCCTCGTCCGGGCCGTCCTCGCGGCCGAGGACAGCCGTTTCTACCTTCACCACGGCATCGACTGGGACGCGGTCCGGGAGGCGCGGGAATACAACCGGGCCCAGGAGGGCCGCCGGCGCCCCAAGGTCCGGGGAGCCTCCACCATCACCCAGCAGCTCGCCAAGAACCTCTACCTCTCGCCCGATCGGAGCCTCTTCCGGAAGGCGCGGGAGGCGGTGATCGCCTCCGCGATCGAGCTGCTCCTCCCGAAGGAGCGGATCCTGGAGCTCTACCTCTCGGCGGTCGAGTGGGGAGAGACCGTCTACGGGTGCGAGGCGGCGGCAAGGCACTACTTCGGGATCCCCTGCCGGAGCCTCGGCCCCGCGCAAGCGGCCTGGCTCGCGGCGATGCTGCCGGGCCCCGCCTGGTACCGCGCGCGGCCCGCGGCTCACGATCGCCGCGCCGCCCGGATCGCCGCGCGCGCCGCCCGGGAGACGCTGCCGCTCGCCCCGTTCCCGGCCGAGCCCGAAGGGACGGACGAGCCGCCCGCGCGGTAGACTGCCATCGACATGCTGACACCCTCCTTCCCTGTCCGGCGGGCCCTTCCCATCGTTCTCGTCGGCTTCCTGGCCCTGGCCGCTTGCGCCCCCAAGCCGGCTTCGATCCGCGTCTCCACCCACCGGCTGACCATCTACGGACTGAAGCGCGGCGCGGTGGCCAAGGCCGAAGTGCTCGACGCGAAGGAGCTCGCCATCCCGGGCGCGATCCTGCAGTGGGTCTCCTCGAAGCCGAAGGTGGCCACGGTCGACGGCAACGGAATCGTCAAGGCGGTCGGCGCCGGGCGATCGATCGTGACCGTCGCTCACGCCGGGCTGTCGTCCACGATCAGCGTCGAGGTCGTCGACGTCACCTCCATCGCCGTCTCCCCCCTCCGGACCACGCTCATGGGCGGGAAGGGCGCGACGACGACCTTCACCGCCGAGGTGAAGGACTCGACCGGCAAGCAGGTCGACGCCAAGCCGGTCTGGACCTCCACGAACCCGGCCACGGCCACGATCGACCAGGCGGGGGTCGCCAGCGCGGTTGGCGAGGGACGGACGGGGATCGCGGCCTCGCTGGGCGAGATCAGCGCCCCCGCCGACCTGACCGTCGTCTTCCGCGACCTGGCCTCCTTCGAGGTGACCCCACCGACCATCATCCTGAAGACCGGCGACACCCAGAAGCTGAACGTCATCGCCAAGGACGGCGCGGGGCAGGTCATCGAGGAGGTGGCAGTCGGCTGGACCTCGGACCAGCCGAAGTCGGCCATCGCCGTCAACGGCCTCGTGAAGGCGCTCTCCGCCGGCCACGCCAGGATCCACGCCACCTGCGGCCCCAAGGCGGCCGAAGTTTCGGTCATCGTCCTTCCGTGAGCCGCCCGGCTCGAACGGATCGCGCCAGCGCCATTCTCTCCAGCAGCGCTCCGGGGGCGAAATGGAGCGGACGGGCTGGAACCGGTCAGGAGGCCAAGTGAAAATCAGTCATCTCTCCGCCGAGTGCAGCCCGTTCGCCAAGACGGGCGGGCTCGGCGACGTCGTCGGGGCCCTTCCGAAGGCCCTGGCCCGGCGGGACCACGACGTCGACGTCTGGCTCCCCTTTCACCTCGAGGCGGCTCAATGGTACCGGCGGCGCCTCCAGTGGCCAGTCGAGGCGACGCCGCCGTTCGACGTCTCCGTCCTCGGCCGCCCCTACCGGGTCGGCATCCTGAAGGGGCAGCTCCCGCACGGCGGAGTGCCGGTCTACTTCGTGGCGCACGACCCCTTCTTCCATCGGCCCGCGGGGATCTACGCCCCGAACGACAGCGGGATGGACGACGGCCTCTGGAGGTTCACGCTCTTCGTCCGCGCGGCTCTCGAGGCCATGCGCCGCATCGGCCGGAGGCCGCAGATCCTCCATACGCACGACTGGCACCCGGCCCTCGCGACGATGCTCGGCGCCTGGAGCGGCTGGCGGGACCGCTGGTTCGACGACGTCGCGTCGGTCCTCACCATCCACAACATCCAGTACCAGGGGATCTACCCGCCTGACCAGTTCCCCACGCTGGGCCTCCCCGACGAGGTCCGCGCCGGAGGGTTGCTCGACTTTCGCGGCGCGCTCGGCCTCCTGAAAGGGGGCCTCGAGGCGGCGGACATCATCACCACCGTCTCGCCCACGTTCGCGCGGGAGATCCAGACGCCCGAAGGGGGCGCCGGCCTGGACGCCATCCTGCGGGGGCGGAGCGACCGGCTGACCGGCATCCTCAACGGGATCGACCGGGAGGTCTGGAACCCCGCCCACGACCCGCACCTCTCGGCCCTGTACGGAGCCAGCGACCTGTCGGGGAAGGCCGAGTGCCGCTACGAGCTCCTCCGGATCGCCGGCTTCGAGACGGCGGACCCCGGCATGGTCGTCGGGGCGATCGGCCGCCTCGTCGACCAGAAGGGCTTCGACCTCCTGCTGGAGGCCGCCCCCGAGCTGATTCGCCGGGGACTCCGGATCATCATGCTGGGTTCGGGCGAGCCGGCCCTCGAGGGGTCGATGCGCCTCCTCGAGAAGCACCACCACGGACACTTTCGCGCCTTCTTCGGCTACGACGAGGTCCTCTCCCACCGGATCGAGGCCGGGGTCGACGCGCTCGTCATGCCCTCGCGCTTCGAGCCGTGCGGCCTGTCCCAGATGTACTCCCTGGCGTACGGGACGGTCCCGATCGTCCGGAAAACCGGCGGCCTCGCCGATTCCGTCGTCGGCTTCGACGGCACCAACGAGAACGTCGCGAACGGCTTCCACTTCGAGGACCCTTCTCCCCACGCCCTGGCCGCCGAGATCCTCAGGGCGCAGCACGTCTTCTTCCAGCGGGGCACCTGGTACCGCCTCATGCGAAACGGCATGCTCGTCGACAACTCCTGGGAAAACGCCGCCGGCCAGTACGAAGCGGCCTACCAGAGGGCGCGAGAGGTTCGCGGGCTGCCGTGGTAGACGCGCTTCGCGGCCTACCCTTCCGCACCCCGGATCATCTTGCCGGAGAGCGCCGTCCCTGTGACCGCGGCGGCGCGCTCGAGGAGTAAACCCGATGATGAACGCCCTCTGCCTCTCTCTCCTGGCGATCTCCCTTTTCGGCCAGGTCGATGTGTATTCCCACCGGGGAGTGCGCTCGTTCGCCCCGGAGAACACGCTGCCCGGAATCGACGCGTCCCTCCGCATCGGAACGGACTGGGTGGACATGGACGTCGTCCTCACGAAGGACGGAGAGGTCCTCCTCTCTCACGATCCCGTCCTGAACCCGGCGATCGTGCGTGACGCCCGGGGGAACTACGTGGCCGCGGGCTCCGAGGTCGTGAAGGACCTCACCCTCAGGGAGCTGCGGCGGTTCGACGTCGGCAGGATCGACCGGGAGACCAGCTACTCGCTGTTCTTTCCCGACCAGGTCGCCATCGACGGGACGCGGATGCCGACGCTCCGGGAGGCGGTCCGGCTGGTCCGCTCCAGGACGCGGCACCGGGTCGGGTTCCAGATCGAGATGAAGACCGATCCCACCAACCCCGGGATCAGCGCCGACCCGAAGCGTTTCGCCGGGGCGCTGTACAGGATTCTCCGGGAGGAGCGGATCGTCGAGGACGTGGAGATCCAGGCGTTCGACTTCACCTGCCTCTATGCGCTGCAGGCTCTCGACTCGAGGATCCGGACCGCCTACCTCACCTCCCGCGACAACGAGCCCGGGGGCGTGGACGACTTCTTCAGCTCCGATCCGAAGATTGCCGGCCGCTGGACCGGGGGGAAGCTCGTCAAGGACTACGAAAATTCGATCCCGCGGATGGTGAAGGCGCTCGGGGGGACCAACTGGGAGCCGGAGGATGCCGAGCTGACCCGGGAGAACCTGGAGCTGTCCCACAAGCTGGGGCTCAAGGTCGTCGTGTGGACCTGGCCCGAGCAGCTGGGCACCGCCTTCGACCCCGCGATGGTGGAGAAGATGATCGAGTGGGGCGTGGACGGGATCATCACCGACGACCCGGGAAGGCTGACCTCGATGCTCGCGGCGCGGGGGCTGCCGGTTCCCCCGAGATTCCCGACCGACTGAGCGAGGTCGCTTCGCGCCTCGCCGAGGGCGGCGCTTCGCGCCTACCGGAGCTTGCTGCCGTTCGAGAGGGGAACCCCTGCGCACGGTTCCCCTCGCCGCCTTGCGGCCCACCCTTCCGGGCACCGGGATGAGAGCCGGACGGATTGCGAACCCCATCCATTTGGATTCCCTTCTCCTGGGCGCGAAGGGGGAGGCCCGGCGGGCCGCGGGGGGAACCGGCCCGGTTTCCCCCGATCCACAGCAGCTGGAACTTCCCGTTGACCGGCTGAGGCGCCCCGCGCCTCAGTCGGTCAACGGGAAGGCCACCGGCGGGACGACGTGGAAGTCGAGCGCGGCGATCTCCTCGAGGGCCCTGGCGACCTGGGCCTGCGAGACCGTCTCGAGGGTGATCACGAACGGCAGGGCGTCCCGCTCGCCGTACGGCGCCTGGAAGACCGCCTCGATGTTCGCCTGGTTCCGCGCGAGGACCTGGCTGATCCCCGCGATGATCCCCGCCTTGTCGCGGACGACGAAGCGCAGATAGAAGGGGGCGCTGAACTCCTCCGGGCCGGCCGGGGAAAAAGGCTCGAACTTCGGGAAGCCGAGCGGCGGGACGAGGGGCCGCGGGCCCGAGCGGGCCAGTTCCACGATGTCGGAGAGGACCGCCACCGCGGTCGGGTCCCCTCCCGCTCCGCGGCCCGCGAAGACGAAGTCGCCCCCCTTCTCTCCGCGCACCTGTACCGCGTTGAACGGCCCGGTCACCTTGGCCAGCATCGACGAGAGGGAGACCATGTGCGTTCTCACCGACAGGGCGAGCCGCCCGTTGGGCAGGAGCCGCGCCGACGCCAGCTGCCGCGGGGTCCGCTGGAGGAGCTTGGCGTAGACGAAGTCGCACGGCAGGAGGCGCGTGATGCCTTCCCGGAACAGGGACGGGAACTCGGCCTTCTGGCCGAACGCCATCCGGGCCAGGAGGACCAGCTTGTAGCCGGCGTCCGCCCCCTCCACGTCGCTGGCCGGGTCGGCCTCGGCGTACCCGAGCTTCTGGGCCTCCGCGAGGACGTCCGCGTAGGGGCGGCCCGTCCGCTCCATCTCGGTCAGGATGAAGTTGCAGGTCCCGTTGAGGATCCCCTCCACCGCCACGAGCCGGTCGCCCACGAAGCTCTCCCGGATCGCCCGCAGGATCGGGATGCCGCCGGCGACCGCCGCCTCGATTCCGAGGCCGACCTTCTTCGACGCGGAAAGTTCGCTCAGCTCGAAACCGTGAGCCGAGAGGAGGAGCTTGTTCGCGGTGACGACGCTCTTCCCGGCCTGGAGCGCCTTCGTGATCAGGCCCCGGGCCGGGTCGATCCCGCCCATCAGCTCGACGACAAGGTCCACCTCCGGGTCGACGGCCACCGAGTCGAGGTCGTCGGTCCAGCGGACGGGACCCGAGACCCAGGCCGCCTTCTTCCGCTCGATGCCGCGGTTCCCGATCGCCGTCACCGCGAGCCTCACCCCGAGCCGGTCGCGAAGGCGCTCCTCTCCCGACTGGACCAGGCGGACGAGCGACTGCCCCACCGTCCCGAATCCCAGCAGGCCGAGCCTGACCACCGGTGCCGTCTTCTTCACAGGTCCTCCTCCTCGATCCCGAGCGCCGCGACCAGCGCCAGGAATCCCGCGTGGACGCCCGGCGAGCCGGCGACGAGGTTGCCGCGCTTCCTCCACCGGCCGGTGCCGTCGAAGTCCGAGACGAGCCCTCCCGCCTCCGTCACGAGCAGAGCCCCGGCCGCGGTGTCCCACGGGGAGAGGCCGAACTCGAAGAAACCGTCGAAGATCCCGGCCGCGACGTAAGCGAGGTCGAGCGCCGCGCTACCCGCCCTGCGGAGCGAGCGGACCTCGAGGAAAGCGGCGCGGAAGATCCGGAGGTAGAGGTCGATCTTCGCCTGCTGCCGGAACGGGAAGCCCGTCGCCATCGCGCACCCGTCGAGACCGGGGCGCTCCGGCATCCGGAGCGGCTTGCCGTTGCGGAACGCCCCCTCGCCGCGGACGGCCGTGAAGAGGTCCCCCTTCACCGGGTCCCAGATCACCGCCGTCTCGAGCGGGCCGAAGGTCCCGCCGGAGGTCCGGGCGATCGAGACCGCCCAGTGCGGGAACCCCCGCACGAAGTTCGCCGTCCCGTCCAGCGGGTCGACGATCCAGGTCGGGGCGCCCTCCTCGTCCTCCGACGCGCCGCCTCCGGACGCCCCCCCCTCCTCGCCGAGGAACCGGTCGCCCGGGAAGGCGCCGAGAAGCTCCTCGCGGAGGAGAGCCTCGCTCTCGCGGTCGGCCCTCGAGACGACGTCGTTCCGGGACTTCTCCTCCACCCACGACGGGTCGAAGGAGCGGAAGTACCCGGTGAGGATCTCGCCGGCCCGCCGCGCGGCGCCGGTCGCGGCGTCCACGGGCCGGACCGCCCCGGTCAACGCTTCACCACGCTGTCGAGGATCATCAGGAAGGCCGCCTGCTGCCTCGGCTCCGTCTTGTTGATCACCGCGAGGCAGGTTTCCGTGGAGAAGAGGGCGTGGAGCTCGTCGGCGTCGTGCGCCGAGATGATCACGATCCGCTTGCACGGGACCCCGCGCTCCGCCGCGAGGGCCGCCAGCTTGCGGCCGTCGAAGACCGGCATCTCCAGGTCGAGGAGGAGGAGGTCGATCCCCGGTCCCAGGACCGGAATCACCTGGATCGGGTTCGCGTACGACTCGAACGTCACCTTCTCGCCGTACCGCGCCTCCAGGCCCCTCCGCCACGTCTCGGCGTAGGCCACCGAGTCGTCCACCATCACGATCCGCTTCGGGCGCTTCGCCACCAGGGGCACGGGCGGTCCGGGCATGGTCGAGGGCACGGTGTCCGGGCGTCTCCTCAGCCCGCCGCGGGCGACTCGCCCCTGACGCCGTGACGGTAGACCTCGCGGCCGCGCACCCAGGTCCTCTCGACCCGCCCCCGGAGCGAGGCGCCGACCCACGGGGAGTTCGAGGAGCGGGAGCGGAACGAGTCCACGGTGACCTGGGTCGGCTTCGTCGTCGAGAAGAGGACGACGTCCCCGGCCGCTCCCGGGGCGAGCGTGCCGGCGGCGAGGCCGAAGACCCGCGCCGGAGCCGTCGAGAGCAGCTCCACCAGCCGCGAGAGGGAGAGCACCTTCGTCGCGACGAAGGCGTCGATCAGGACCGGCAGCGCCGTCTCCAGTCCGGTCACGCCGAACGGCGCGTCGGCGAACTCGAGCGCCTTCTCGTCCGCGTGATGGGGGGCGTGGTCGGTCGCGATGCAGTCGATCGTCCCGTCCAGGAGCCCCTCGACGAGCGCCCTCCGGTCCTCCTCCGACCGCAGGGGGGGGTTCATCTTGAAGCGCGTGTCGTACCCCGAGCGGGCGACGTCCTCGTCCACGAGCGTCAGGTGGTGCGGGGTCACCTCGCACGTCACCTTCACCCCCGACGCCCGGGCCTGGCGAATCACCGCGAGGCTCCCCGCCGTCGAGACGTGGGCCACGTGGAGGCGGGCCCCCGCGAGCGCGGCGAGCTGGACGTCGCGGGCCACCATCGACGACTCCGCCACCGCCGGCCAGCCGGCGAGGCCGAGCCGCGTGGCCGCCCACCCCTCGTTCATGACGCCGCCCGCGACCAGCGACGGGTCCTCCTCGTGGACGACGACCGGGAGGCCGAACATCGAGGCGTACTCCAGGGCCCGCCGCATCAGGTTCCCGTGGACCACCGGCTTGCCGTCGTCGGAGATCGCCACGATCCCTTCGGCCTTCATCGAGCCGATCTCGGCCAGCTCGACCCCCTTCAGCCCCTTCGAGAGCGCCCCGATCGGGTAGACGTGCACGTGCCCGGTCTCCCGCGCGCGCCGGACGACGAACGCCGCCGTCGGGGCGTCGTCGACCACCGGGTCGGTGTTCGCCATCGCGCAGACCGTCGTGTAGCCGCCGGCCGCCGCCGCGGCGGTCCCGCTGGCGATCGTCTCCTTGTACTCGAAGCCCGGCTCGCGAAGGTGGGTGTGGAGGTCGACGAAACCCGGGGCGACGACGAGGCCGGAGGCGTCCACCACCTCGGCCCCCTTCGGCGGAGCGATCCGCTCGTCGACCGCCGCGACGACGCCGTCGCGCAGGAGGACGTCCAGGAACTGGTCGATCCCGCGGGACGGGTCGATCACCCGCCCCCCCGTGATGAGGACGGGGACTTCATTCATCGCCGCTGGCTCCGATCAACAAGTGTCGAGCGCGTGGTCCGCGCGAGCGATCGGAGCGAGTCACCTCGGCTCCTCTCATTCGTCGCCACTCGCTCCGATCAACAAGTGTCGAGCGCGTGGTCCGCGCGAGCGATCGGAGCGAGTCACCTCGGCTCCTCTCATTCGTCACCACTCGCTCCGATCAACAAGTACAGCACCGCCATCCGGACCGACACGCCGTTCTCCACCTGGTTCAGGATGACCGAGTCGGGCCCGTCGGCCACGGCCGAGTCGATCTCGACGCCGCGGTTCATCGGGCCCGGGTGCATCACGATCGCGTCCTTCTTCGCC
>CAIMWE010000050.1 GCA_903845115.1 uncultured Acidobacteriota bacterium
AGCCTCACCCTCGTCACAGCCTCTCGGAAGCGGGTTTCCCTTGGACCGGAGGTCCTCCGCACGACCCGCAGAGGACCGTGAACTGCGACCGCCGGAGTCTAAGGCCGCGCACGGGGCGGGTCAAGGAAGTGAACAATCAGAGAGACGTGGCCGCAGTCCGGAACGAAAGGGGGAGGGCCGATCCATGACGCCGGGTTGCGCCGGCAGGGTCCTCCGGGCCGCCGGCGGCGGCGTACTTCCCACGGTCACCCAACTCTTCAAGCAAGCCGTCCCATGACGATCGGCCCCTTCTGCCGCACTCCCAAGCCTCGTGGTGCCAAGACGTTTTCATGCCAGCGTAACCCGTTGATCCTGGACTACTTCGCAATCCATACTGGAGAAGATCAGCTTCTCATTCCAGGAAGGTCGGGACGACCTTGATAGGATCTCGCTCGAATTACGGCTCGACGAATTGCCGCTCGCGGAACAGGACGTGGTGAGTGTTACAGTGGAGATGGCATGAGAGTAATTATCAACGCTGATGATCTGGGCAAAAGCCGCATTGTGAATAGTGCGATCTTTGGGTTAATGGAAAAGGGCCGCGTGACTTCCTCCACTATGCTGGCAAATGGACCGGCGTTTGAAGATGCAGCAATGCGCGCCAGGAATTTTCCTCAATGCTCGTTCGGCGTGCATCTCAACGCGTCAGAGTTCTTCCCCCTGACAAGCGGGGCTGGCCTGCGACATATCCTCAACGAGGCTGGTGGCTTCGCCGGAAACCGCCTGCGCGAGATCAAAATCACGAGCGAATTACGGGAGGCGCTTTTTCAAGAATGGAGCGCACAGGTAGAGCGTCTTCGAATGGCGGGATTCAGCGTGAGCCATTTCGACAGCCATCATCACATGCACACTGTTCTTGGCGTCTTTCCGGTACTGAAGCGCTTGCAGCGAAAGTTCAGCATGAGAAGAGTGCGCATCACAATGAACATCTATCTCGAGCCCGCGCCAGCGCCGTTGCCGAGGAGGTTGGCAAAAGTGGCTTGGAATCTTGCCCTTCGGAACTACTTCCGGACGCGGACGACGGACGGATTCACCTCGCTGGAGACATTTGTGAAAGCGGCGGCAAGGATGAAACGGGATTCCCGTTCGGTTGAGCTGATGGTGCATCCAGGCGACGAAAGCTCATCGGCGGAGACAGAAATTCTCGCTGGAGAATGGTGGCGAGCTTTGCCAGTGGCACTCGAGCCAATCAGCTATGACGAACTTTGAACACGAAAGAGGCCGACTGTGGTAGGGACAAGCAACCATTCGAGCCAGAAAGAGGCCCTCGGGCTTCGGGCGTGCTCATGCGACTGGATTGGCCCATTGCATCAGTCCGAATCTCCGGAGATAGCTGCCCGGCAGGCTGTCGTGTTTTCAGCCCCCCCTCCTGAAGAATCACCCTTCCTTACGCCCGGTTTGGCTTGATCGCCTCTACATACAGACTCTGTGACTCGCGCTCCCGCAGGTCGAGCGCCCCTGGCTCTGGAATACCTGTCGTTCCCGGCTCCCGACGGACGGCGTCCGAGAAGCCATTCTTCTCAAGAAGCCCACACAAGGACCGGCAATCGTAGAGCCAATGATACTGACGAGGACCTACGAGAGCGAGGCGAACGCGTTGCGAAAAGGTCCGTGGCTTCGGAACCGTCAAATAGGTAGAGGCTACGAAGGCATCTGCGTCTCCCGTTTGGGAATACGCGCTAACGAGTCGGTTCAGGTCTGGAACGGAGATCCGAAAAACACCGCCAGGACGAAGGACCCGATGTGCTTCTGCAAGGAAAGACAGGACCTCCACCTGGTCCAGATACCCAATCATGTGGGAGGTGTAGAGAGCGTCCACCGAGGAGTCTGGACAAGGAAGGCGTCGAGCATCCGCCCACTCGACCTCGCCACGCCGGGCGAAGGCGATGAAAGCGACTTGTGGCGGCTCAAGAATGCCGAAACGTGCGGCAAGCGCGGTCAGCCGGGGCCAAGGGGCAAGACGCAGAGCAAGAGAGTTGTCGAGATTCCTCCAACCCGGCGTCGGTGTTTGACCGCAACCAACGTTCAGTCGCATCAAGCCCCCTACGCGGAGTCTACCTGAGGAAGGATGATGAGTGGGGATGAGGGTCAGGACTCTACACTGTGATTTTCGGCGACTCCGGGTCCGTGGAAACGTTCGGTTCTTCCTGGTGCTCCCTTATCAATTCCGGCTGAACGGCCCAGGGTCTTCCGCTCAACGGAGTTCATACCATACCTTTTCCTCTCTCTTCATCGGCTCGGACTCTATCGCGCGGCCTCGGCCCGACCGTCCCCCGTGTCAACGGCTGGCCTTCAGCCTTTCCGGCTCCCGCCCTTCCCCTTCCGCGTGAAGTAGACGACGAGGACTGTCCCCGAGGCGAGGACGGCGAGGATGGTGATCGCCCTTTCCAGCAGGACGTTGGCGGGTTCCGGAATGACGCTGGAGGGAGGCCCGTAGAGGAATCCCGCCGCCGAAAGGAGGGCCACCACCGGGGCGAAACCGGCCAGGAGGAGAGGCCGTCCCAGGGACGACGCCCAGAGGACCGGCAGGAGGTAGAGGGCTCCCAGGTTCCAGTTCCTGGGGGTGAAGAGGTCCACCGCGAAGACGACGGCCAGGGTGACGAGAGAGAGCCCCAGGATGGCCCTCTTCATCGCCGTCAGGTCGTCCTCTCCGGCCGGGTCGAGGCGGCCGAGAGCCTTCTGCCGGTCCATCTCCGTGACGTCGTCGTGGACGCGGTGGAGGCGGGAGTGGATCGAGGTGACGAGGACGATCGCGACCGAGATCATCAGCCGGTCGGCGATCCGGTAGGTGGCGAGCGACTCGGCCCCCCCGCCGGGAGCGAGCCCCTGCTCCAGGAGCCAGGCCCCGACGAGGAAGCAGGCGGCAGCGGCTGCCAGCGGCCAGGGAGCCCGGGGCCTCACGAGGACAAGGACCGCGAAAAAGGCCGGGAGGCAGAAGACCGAGAAGGACGGACCGGGCAGGAAGATGTCGGCCGCGGCGATGGAGAAGAACAGGGACCAGAGCAGGCCGGAACGGTGCACGGCCAGGAACGGCGATCCTCCCGCGCTCTCCCCGCGGGCTGGCAGGGCCGCGGATTCCGGTTCGGGGTCGATCGACGCGCTCATCAATGTATTGACGTTCGCCGCGGCGCGGCGGATGTCACCCCCCGACGAGAATACGCGCTACCGGAAGGGAGCCTTCGGTGGGGGTTGCTCCGAGCCGACCCGGCCCGCCTCGATCTGGGCCCTGAAGTAGTTTTCGCCCAGGATGGGGGAGCCTGCCATCCGGCGGAGCATGGCGAGCTGCCCCACGTGGGTGAAGGCGTCCGCGATCGGGCCCTGGAAGAGCTTCTCCGGCGGAACGGCCAGCGGCTCCGGGGACGCCAGGCGCTCGTCGAGGAGGCGCAGCGCCTCGAAGAACCTCGCGGTCTCTTCCGACCAGGGCAGCGGGGCCGAGTCGCGCCAGACCTGCCGTCCCTGCGCCTGGGTGAAGGCCCAGTCCAGGAGGTCGCCGAGGTGGGCCAGGATCTTCCCGGGCGTGCGGGGCCTGGTCCCGATCTCGAAGGACTCGAATCCCGGGGGAACGCCGCGGACCGTCTTCTCGGCCCGGTAGGCGAGCGTGGCGAGGGCGTGCCGGAGGAGATCTCTTTTCGGGTCGCTCGAGTCGGAAGTCACGGCTGGCAAGCCTCCTATTTTGGGGTCTCTACTCTGTGGCTTTCCGCTTGGACGCTCCGGACAGGAGATCCTGGATCTCCAGGACCTCCGCCCAGTGCCTCAGGTATTCCCAGTCGAGGTCCCCGGCGCCGACGCGGATCACGGCGGCGGCGTCGTCGCGCTGGCGGGTCGACCCCGAATCCCTGGCCCACTCGAGCTTGGCCAGGACGATGTCCTCCGGGGTGGCGAGCCATGTTTCGATCTCGAGAACCAGGACGCGGCGGCGCCGCCCGAACTCGCTCAGGCTGAAGGCGCGGTCCTTCCGCACGATGAGGTCCGCCTTCCAGCCCGTCTCGAAGTCGACGACGTTGAACATCCCCCGCTCGGTCAGGGCCTCCCGGGCGGCTGCCGCGTCGGCGTAGCCGTCGTTCGCCCAGGACGACACGAAACGATCGAGCGAGTCCGGCGACGGATCCACCACGACGTCCACGTCGCGGGTCTGGCGGGGCTCCCCGAAGTACGTGCTGGCCACCGAACCGGTGAGCATGTGGGGAACACCCGCGGAGTCGAGGCGGGCGACGAGCTTTCCGAGAAACCGGGAGAGGCCGCTCACGGCCGGATGTCGATCGCGGGAAAGGCTCTGGCGAAGAGCCGCTCTCCCAGGACGAGTCGCAGGACCGCCAGGCGAACGCTCGTCTCGTCGTACTCCGGATGCCTGTCCCTGACGCCGTCCGCCACGAGCTCGCGGTTCTCGTCCGACATCTCGGCGGCCACCAGGACGCGCCCTTCGGGCCCGAGTTTCCGGAAGAGCTCGCGCTGCATCGACTCGGCCGAGACGTAAGACACTGCGGCGATTATAGGTAGCGGACCGATTCGGGGGCCCGCGACGGCCAGGGGGGCGACGATTGTTTCTTCACCCTGGGGCGACCCAAAACCACAGTCTAGAGACCTGACCCCGCCGTTGGGGGTAGACTTCTTCATCGAGGTAGTCTGTTCAATGACAGAACTAAGAGAACGCCCCAAACCGTTTCTCCTACCCGAGTTCTGCAAGGGCTGCGGCCGGTGCATCAGCGCCTGTGCCAAGCACTGCATCGAATACGGGAAAGAGATCAACCCCCAGACGGGGCTGGTCCCGGTCGTGGTCGACCTGGACCAATGTAACGCCTGCGGCCTTTGCATCACGGCCTGCCCGGAGCCCTACGGCCTCCGCGAGTCCCCCGTCGCCCACGACTTCGAGCTGGAAGACCCCGAGAAGCTCTACGGAACGCGCCACAGCACCGCTCCCGAGCCCGTGGACATCCCCCCGGAGATCATCCCCCTCCCACCGTCCGAGCCCCTGGTCATCAAGGGGAACTACGCCTCGGCGATCGGCGCGATCCTGGCCGGCTGCCGCCACTTCTACGGCTACCCGATCACCCCCTCGACCGAGGGGGCCGAGTTGATGGCGAAGCTCCTCCCGCTCCTGGACGGCGTGTTCGTCCAGGCGGTGAGCGAGGTAGCAACGGTGAACCACCTCTACGGGACCGGCGGCGCCGGCCTCCCCTGCATGACGTTCACCTCCTCCCCCGGCTTCAGCCTGATGCTGGAGGGGATCAGCTACATGATCGGCGCCGAGGTGCCGGGGGTCTTCGTGAACGTGATGCGCGGCGGGCCCGGCCTCGGGAACATCGCCCCCGAGCAGAGCGACATCAAGCTCGGCGTCCGGGGCCTGGGCCACGGGAACACGCATGCCATCGTGCTGGTCCCGTCGACCCCCCAGGAGATGCTGGACCTGACGATCCTGGCCTTCGACCTGACGTTCAAGTACCGGAATCCGGTGGTGATCCTCTCCGACGGGTACCTGGGGCAGATGACCGGCAAGGTGACTCTCCCCAGGACGATGAGGAAGCCGGGGATCCCGAAGTGGGCGGTCTACGGGGACAGGAACCACCGGAAGAACCTGATCTCGTCGATCTACCTCTCCGAGACGGACCTGGAGAAGCACAACGAGTACCTGAACGGGAAGTACGCATCGATGGCCGTGGAAACGCGCGCCGAGTCGCACCTCTGCGCCGACCTGGACGTCCTTCTCATCGCCTGCAACACGCCGGCCCGCGCGGCGAAGGGGGCGGTGGAGGAGCTGCGCAACCGGGGGGTGAAGGCCGGCCTGTTCCGCCCGATCACGCTCTGGCCGTTCCCGGTGGGCCAGCTGCTGCCGATCGCGAAGAGGGCGAAGCGGATCGTCGTGGTGGAGGCGAGCGCCGGCCAGCTGGAGGACGAGGTGAGGATCGCGCTGAGCCGGACCGAGGTCCGCGACCTGGCGCCGATCGAGCACGTGAGGCGGATGGGCGGGGTGCTGCCGCAGCAGGACGACATCGTCGGGAAGGTGAAGCGCCCCTACGCCGCCAACAAGGCCGCCGCCCGGCGGCCGGAGGTCCACGCATGAGCTCGGTCTTCTACGACCGTTTCGAGCGCCACTCCAACGCCGAGGGGCTGAAGGCGCACGCCACCCACTACTGCCCCGGCTGCGGGCACGGGCTGGCCCACAAGTATCTGGCCGAGGCGATCGAGGAGCTGGGGATCCAGGACCGTGTGGTGGCGGTCTCCCCCGTCGGCTGCTCGGTCTTCCTCTACTACTACTTCGACGTCGGCAACACACAGGCGGCGCACGGGCGCGCCCCCGCGGTGGCGCTCGGCCACAAGATGGCGAACCCCGACAGCGTGGTCGTCAGCTACCAGGGCGACGGCGACCTCGCGTCGATCGGGCTGGCGGAGATCGTCTCGGCGGCGCAGATGGGGATCCCGCTGACGGTCATCTTCGTGAACAACGCGATCTACGGGATGACGGGCGGGCAGATGGCCCCGACGTCGCTGATGGGGCAGAAGACCGCGACGAGCCCGCACGGCCGCGCGGTGATGGCCGGCCAGCCGATGAAGATGGCCGAGCTGATCTCGGGCCTGGACGGCCCGGTCTACGTGGAGCGGGTGGCCCTGTTCGACGCGAAGAACCGGAACAGGGCGAAGAAGGCGATCAAGAAGGCGCTGCAGATCCAGGCCGAGGGGCGGGGGCTGGCCTTCGTCGAGGTGCTGGCCGAGTGCCCGACGCACCTGAAGATGAACCCGGAAGAGGCGGAAGCCTGGGTGAGGGAGAAGATGCTCCCGGTCTTCCCGCTCGGCGTGAAGAAGGACTCGGTCCCCGAGCCCTGGTTCAAGCCGCAGGCCCCCAGCTTCGACCCGGAGAAGGTGATGCAGCTGGTGGGGGGGTCCTCCGACCACACGGAACGCCACTGCACGACGTTCCCGACACACCTCGACCTGCACGACGTGTCGCTGAAGCTCGCCGGCTCCGGCGGCGACGGCGCGCAGACGGCGGCGATGCTGATCGCCCACGCCGGGATCAACGAGGGCTTCGACGCGACGCACATCCCGAGCTACGGGCCCGAGAGCCGGGGAGGGACGTCGTACGCCGACGTCCACGTGGCGAAGGAGGAGGTCCACAACCCGGCGGCGCCGAAGCCGCACATCGTCATCGCCTTCAACTCGCCGAGCCTGGTCAAGTTCGGGCCGACGGTGAGGCCCGGCGGGACGATCCTGTACGACAGCTCGGTGGTGAAGAACCCTGGAAAGTTCCTCGAAGGCGTGAAGGTCTACGGCGTGCCGATGACCGAGATCGCGGTCGACCTGGGCAAGGCCATGGTGAAGAACATCGTGGCGCTGGGCGCGCTCCAGGCCGCGACGGGGCTCTTCCCGAAGGAGACGTTCCTGGCCGCCATCCGGAAGGCGCTCAAGGAGAAGTGCGCCATGATCCCGCTGAACGAGCAGGCCTTCGCCTGGGGGGTCAAGGCGGTCGAGACGCTCTCCTCATGAACGGGACGGGCGTCGCCCTGATCCTCAGCCCGGAGGAGCGGCAACTGGTGGAGGCTCTCCGGGAGGTCCCGGAGAGCCCTCTCCGCCGGAAGATGGTGGCGCTTCTGAGGGAGCTGTTTGCGTTCGCCGAGGCGCCCGGCTGCGGCGAGACGCAGGGGGACGGGGCTCCGTGTGAAGATCCCGCGGCTCAGTGCGACCAGTGCGCGCGGGTGACCGAGGTCCTGGACCACCTGAAGCGGCGCCTCACGGAATAGCAGGAGAATGCCCCTGGGATCCGCGCCGGGCCTGCCGGCGATCCAGGTTGTCCTCTGGTCACGGCGATCGCGAAGGGGTTCCTCGGCTTCGTCGTCTGCTTCGCCTTGCTCTTCCTCTGGAGAGGCTCGGAGTTCACCCTGCAGGTCTTCGGGTGGGACGAGGAGTTCGCGAGGGCGGCGAGTTTTCGAACGAAATATACTGGGCGAGGTAGGCCCAAGATCCGGGGGGGGGGGCGTCTTCTCGGCCGCGAGCCGAAAGGAGCATTCGATGCGAAGAACGACCGCGGGTCGCCCGACGGTGATCGCTCTGGTTTCCTTCCTCGCCGGCCTCGTCCTCGCTATTCCCTCTCACCGGCTGGCCGCCGCTCCGGCGCCGGTGACCCGCCTCTACTCCGGCGTCGCCTCGGCTGGCGGAGCCAACAACACGGCGTGGCGGTCGGAGGTGGTCCTCGCGAACCCAGGGGCTGCGGCGGTGGACCTCTTGCTCGAGATCGTCCCCCGCGACCAGCAGAACGTCGTCTCGTCCACGCCGTTGACGCTGGTCGCCGGGGAGACACGGCACCTCCCTGATCTCTACGCCGCGATGGGCGCGCCCTCGGGCGCGGGAACCCTGCGGCTGACGGGCGACGCGCTGGCCTGGGTCAGGACCTTCAACCAGGCGGCCCAGGGGACCTTCGGAACCGATGTGCCCGGCGTGGTGACGGACGGGGGCTTCAAGGCCGGGTTACCCGTTCTCTTCCCGATCAATACCCCGGCGGACTCCGGGAAGGAGTTCCGCTCCAACCTCCTCGTCACGAACCTCGAGTCGACGAAGGCGACGTTCACGGTGTCGGCGGGAACCTCGGTCAAGACGTTCGACCTGGAGGCCGGGACGTTCACCCAGATCAACGGCATCGGAGGCTGGCTGGGGGCGGCTCAGGGGGCGTCGGTCCTCTCAGTCGTCTCGACCGGACGGTGGTCCGGACTGGTGACCACCATCGATCCCGCCCTCGGCGACCCGACCAGCGCCCGCGGCCTGGCCACGGGGACCCGCGACACGCGGCTCTTCGCCGGCGTCGCGTCGGCGACCGGGATGAACAACACCGTCTGGCGCTCGGAGGCCGTCCTCTACAACGCGGGGCTCAGCCGCCAATCGGTGAAGCTCGAGATCGTTCCCCGGGGCGAATCGGCCGTCGCCGCCTCCACGACCCTGAGCCTCGGGCCTTTCGAGCTGAAGTCGCTCCCCGACGTCTACGCGGCGGTCGGGGCCGGATCCGGGGCCGGTGTCCTCCGCGTCACGGGCGACGTCCTGACCTGGGTGCGGACGTTCAACCAGGGCGCGGGTGCGACGTTCGGGACCGACGTCCCCGAGGTGGCTCCGGGGGTCGGCTACGGGGTCGGGGCGAGCGTCGCCTTTCCGATCAGCAGCACGGCCGACATCACGACCGGATTCCGCTCCAACTTCCTCGTGCTGAACCACGAATCGCGGGAGATCACGCTGACGTTTTCGGCGGGGACCGTCTCGGGAACGCTCAAGGTGCCTGCCAGCGCCTTCATCCAGCAGAGCGATCTCGGCGCGTACCTGGGCCTTCCGCCGGGCCAGCAGATGGTGAAGGTGAGCGGGACAGGCCGCTGGTCGGCCATCGTGACAGCCATCGACCCCTTCCTCGGGGACCCCACGACGGTCCTCGGCTTCCTCACCGGACCGAACCCGGTCCCGACGGGGGTCGGGGCCGCCATCGGCGGCGGCTCCTCGGCGGTTATCGGCTCCGCGGGGGGATCGGTGGCGTCACCCGACGGCAGGCTCACCCTGAGCGTGCCGTCCGGGGCGCTGGCCGCGTCGAAGACGATCACCGTGCAGCCGGTGACGAACCTGGCATGGGGCGGCCTGGGGAACGCGTACAGCCTCGGCCCCGAAGGGACGGCGTTCGCGAAGCCGGCCACGATCTCCTTCGCGCTCGCGGCCGGCGACACCTCCTCGGTTAGCCTCGAAGGGCTCGGCATCGGCTTCCAGGACGTCGACGGCTACTGGCAGTGGGTCCCCGGAGCCACGCGCGACTCGGGCGCGAACCGGATCAGCGTCTCCACCTCTCACCTCTCGCCCTGGTCACTCCTGACGGGGGTCGTGCTCCTGCCGTCGGAGGCGTCGGTGGACGTGGGACAGAAGCTGGACCTCGCGATCAGCGAGTGCTATCCGCTTCCCCTGGCCCCGCTGGCGCCCGACGACCCGCTGGCTCCCCTGGTCCCGGGGGTCCCGTGCGAAAAGATCGCGTTCCAGAAGGTACCGACCACCTCGTGGTTCGTCAACCAGGTGGGCGGCGGGAACTCCACGTTCGGGACCGTCGACGGCTTCATGAACATAGGCCACTTCACGGCGCCGGCGAAGGCGCCGAACCCGAGCACCGTCGCCGTCTCGGCGGAGTTCGCCCGGTACGCCAACCTGCGGAACGTCACGGTCGTCTCGCACGTCACGATCGGGGGCGACCTGAAGGGGACCTTCACGCTGGCCGTCAGTACTCCGCTCAAGATGAGCTACACCGTCCGCGGGGACGCCACGCTCAAGGCCTTCCTGTCGAACGCGGACGGGATCGCTTACGACATGACGGGGACGGTCACCATCAGCAGCCCCATCTCGTTCTCGGGCCTCACCTGCACCTGCGCCGAGTCGGCCACGAAGCCGATCCCGGCCGACGCGGTCTTCTCGATCCAGCGGCGTCCGGCTCTCACGCAGCACTGGGTGATGCCCGGCGTGTCGTGGAACTTCACTTGTCTCCCTGGCGGGATCACCCTCCCGGTGGCCGCCCAGTACTTCCTGTCGGCGCCGGGCGACTGCAGCCAGGCCGTCTGGCTCCCGATCTCGGACGAGAAGCACCCCGCGGGGAGCTACACCTCCACCTGCAACCCGGCCTATACGGTGCAAGGGAGCTGGGACTTCCAGTAGAGGGAAACCGGGGACGGTCCTGAAATCGTGTATTACGTGGTTGGATCGTCCATCCCCGCCGGTCGCCGTGCGGAGGCCCTCAGCGCCTCGAGCTGGCCCGGGTCCTCCCTGCCTCGCGGTCCAGGACGGCGAGGGCCTGGGCGTAGAGCTCCTCCACCTCGTCGCGGCTGTTGCCGATCGCCGTCAGCCCCAGCTTCCCGAACTGCGAGAGCGCCCCGACCATGTGGAAGAGGACGCCGGTCTCGGGACCCGGGCTGTAGTGGAGGCGGTTGGCGGTCGTGATCTCGATGAGGTCCTCGGGGAGGAGCCCCCGCAGGCGCCGGGAGTGGAGGTTGTCGGTGGCCCGGTAGTACTTGGCGTGGCCGGTGGGGGCGGCGAAGAGTCCGGTCGACGGGTCGAGGGCCCCCCCGGTCAGGAACTGGAGGGCGAGGAAGGGGTGGGTCGTCCCCCCCTTTCTGAGGTTGATCTCGATCGCCTGGACGTCCCAGCCGCCCGGCGCGGACGGCATGCGGCGGGCGATGAAGTCGACGCCGAAGCGTCCGATGACGCCCAGCTCGGCGAGGACCTCCCCGACGCGCTTCCCGGCGTCCTGGATGGCCCCCCGGTACGCCTCGTCGGCGGGGAAACGGCAACCGAGGAAGATCTGCGATCCCGGCCCGCCCAGGATCTGGTCGTGGGTGGAGACGAGCTGGCAGTTCCCCTCGGGGTCGATCTGGAGCTGGGCGGAGGGGGAGCGCTTCGAGTCTCCCTCTAGGAACTCCTCGACGACCGCGCCCATCTCCCCCATCTGCGCCATGAAGGTCTCGTAGGTCTCGCTGCTGCTGATGAACTCGAGGTCCGGCAGCTCCCCGAGAATCGCCGAGATGCTCTCCCCTTCCGGATAGTGGAACAGGGCGTTCCCCTCGCCGGAGAAGCTGTCGTCGAGCTTGACGACGGCTCGGACGAGCCCGGGGCGCCCCTTCCGGAGAAGGAAGAGGGCCTCGGCCAGCTCGCGCTCCGTTTTCAGGTTCTCGAAGCCGGCGGGGTGAGGGACGCCAGCCAGGCGGAAGGCCTTCCGGCTCCCCGACTTCGTCCCGTAGACGGCGAGCGCTGGGTCGACCCCCAGGAGCGGGATCCCCAGCTGGAGCGCCAGGCGCCGCTCGAGCGGCGTCGAGTTGAAGACCGTCAGAAACGCGACCGGCGCGTCGGCGAGGGCGTCCCTGATCCGCTCCACGAGCCGGGGCCGCTCGAGGATCTTCTCCGTGAGCGGGCGCGGGGAGGAGTCGTGGGCGCACAGCAGCGTCAGGCGCGAGCGGGCGTGGCTGGCCGGGATCCCCGCGAGGAGCTGGAAGTAGTACTCCAGGATCAGCGGGTGGACCGGCTGCGAGGTGACGTAGACGAGCCTCGCCCGCGGGTTCCGGAGCCGGATGAGGAAAAAGAGGAGCCTCTCCTCGTAGAAGCTGATCCCGTCGATCTTGGCCAGCTCCCGCTGGTCGAGGGAGAACGACGGCACGACGACCGAGGTGTGCTTCTGGTCGGCCGCTCCCTCCACGGTCTTCCAGACCTGGAGCAGCCGCGGTTTCAGCCGCTCGAACTCCCCGAGCTCGCTCTCCAGGCCGGCCGTCCCCGGGGGGGAATCGAACGCCATTGCACGGAGATTCTAGAGGACGGATGATGTTCAGCAGGGAGACACCGCCATGCCACTCCTCGTCGCCACTCTTCAAACGCCGATCGGACCCCTCGAGGTCGTGACAAAGGGAGGGGTGTTGTGCGGGATCACCTTCGAGGGCCGCGGCGCCTCGACCCGCGCCTGGATGGAGAAGCGGTTCGGCGAGATCGGCATCGAGGTGCACGATTCACTCGGAGAGGTGACCGAACGGATCGCCGCTTATTTCGCCGGCGACGTCAGGGCGATCGACGCGCTCCCCGTCGATACCGGCGGGACGACCTTCCAGTGCCGCGTCTGGGAGGCGCTGCGGAAGATCCAGCCCGGGACGACCGCCACGTACGGCGACGTGGCGAAGATGATCTGGCGAGAGAAGTCCGCGCGTCCGGTGGGGATGGCGACCGGCCGGAACCCGATCCCGATCGTGATCCCGTGTCACCGCGTCGTCGCGGCCGACGGGACGCTCGGGGGATACAGCGGGGGAATCGAGCGCAAGAAGTGGCTCCTCTCGCACGAGCAGGGCCAGGGCGAGCTGGGTGGCTAGGCGGGCAGCCCCCCGAAACAACAGTCTAGAGACCTGACCGCACGGTGGACGCTAGAATGCTGGCCCAACCGTGAGTTCCCGCGTCGCAAGCTGCCCTTCGTGCGGAGGCGAGGTCTCGTTTCGCGCGGGCTCGAGCCTGGTGTCGGTCTGCCCGCACTGCCGCGCGGCGGTCGCGCGCAAGGGGGTCGACCTGGAGGCGATCGGGCAGGTGGCCGAGCTGGTCGCCACCTCGTCGCCGTTCAAGCTGGGCCTCGCGGCGAAGCCGAAGAAGGGGATCCGGCCGTTCACGTTCGTCGGGCGACTCCAGCTCTCGACGGGCGAGGGGACGTGGGACGAGTGGCACCTCGCCTTCGCCGACGGCTCGCACGGCTGGCTGGCGGAGGCGCAGGGGGAGTTCTTCCTGATGCTCCCCGTGAAGCCGCCGGAGGTCCCCGAGTTCGCGCAGATCCAGCCGGCCATGCGCCTCGACCTGGGGGCGTACGGCGTCTTCGTGGTGGTGGACCGGCGGCAGGCGCTCTACGCCTCGGCCGAGGGGGAGCTGCCGTTCCGCTCTCCGCCGGGGTCGGTCTTCATGTACGCCGACCTCTCCGGCGCGGACGGGAGCCTGGCGACGCTCGACTACGGCGACGACCCTGGCCTCGACGCCTTCTACGTCGGGCGGAAGGTCGACCTCGAGAATCTGAACGTCGAGGGGGCAATCGGCTGGGACCAGCGAACGACGGCCGCGAAGAGCGCCTCGCTGAACTGCCCGAGCTGCGGCGGCTCGCTGACGCTGAAGGACCCGGCCGGGACGAAGTCGATCGCCTGCACGTACTGCGGGTCGATCCTCTGGTCCAAGGAGAGCGGGCCGAACGCCGGAAAGTTCGGGGTCCTGGAGAAGCTGGCGGAGCCCCCCTTCGTGCCCGACGTCCCGCTCGGGTCGGCAGGAGACCTCGAGGGGAGGAAGGTGGTCGTCCTCGGGGCGCTCCGGAAGGCGTGCCAGGTGGACGAGACCTGGTACTACTGGAAGGAGTACCTCCTCAAGGAAGGGGCGACGGAGGCGTACCTCTGGCTGGTCGAGTCGAACGGGCACTGGTCGTTCGTCGTGCCGGTGGCCGCCGGCACGGTCTCCGCCGCCGGCAACGCCGTGGTGTACGGCGGGAAGAAGTACAAGCACTTCCAGAAGGCCGAGGCGGTCGTCGAGGCGGTCCTCGGAGAGTTCTACTGGCAGGTCCGGAGGGGCGAGACGACCACCGCCTCCGACTACGTCGCCCCGCCGCGGATCCTCTCCGAGGAGATCAGCGGAAACGAGGCGACCTGGTCCGAGGGGACGTACCTCCAGAAGGAGGCCGTCGAGCAGGCGTTCGCCATCCAGACGCCGCTCCCTTCGCCCGAAGGGGTCGGTGCGAACCAGCCGTGGCCGCGGGCCGAGGAGGCGAAGGGCGTCCGGCGGATCGCCGGGATCATGGCGCTGGTGACGACCCTCCTCTTTGTCGGCTTCACCGTCGCCTTCCCGCGGTCGATCGTCTTCGACAGGGACCTGTCCCTCGTGGACAGCCCGAACTCTTCGCCGTCGGCGTGGAGCACGGGCGCCGACGCGAAGACCGACAAGGCGGAGGACCGGATCTTCCTCAGCGAGCCGTTCGAGATCCCGCGCAGCGGGAACGTCGAGGCGCACCTCGACGCGCCGACCGACAACACGTGGGTGGCCGTCGGGGTCGACCTGATCGAGGAGACGACCGGGGAGAGCCACTCGTTCGGGCTCGTCTCGGACTACTACCACGGCGTGGACGACGGGGAGAGCTGGAGCGAGGGAGCCCGCCACCGGAACGTCTACCTCTCGCGGGTCCCGAAGGGGAGATACGTCCTGCGGCTGGAGCCGGAGTTCGAGCAGGGGAAGGCCCCGCCTGGGTACCACGTGACCCTCCGGAGCGGCGTGACCCACTTCGGCCGGTTCGTCCTGGTCCTCTTCCTCCTGACGCTGGGACCCCTGGCGATGGGCCTCTCGTACGTCCGGTTCGAGAGCCGCCGGTGGGCGGAGAGCGACTACGAGAGCAGCTCGTCGGAATCGTCGGGGAGCGATGAATGAAGATCCACGGACCGGGGCCGCGAGAGGCGGAAGGACGGTGAGGCCAGGATGAAACGCGTCTACATGATCCTCGGGTCGGCCCTGATCGCGGTGTGGGCCTGGTCCGAGTGGACCGGCTGGGAGCTGGCCCCCGACACGAAGAGAGGGGTGGTCCCGGCCTCGGCCCGGAACACGGGCGGCTTCCGCAGCTATCACTTCTGGTCAGGAGGCAAATGATGGACTGGTGGCACCTTCACGGAAACCAGGTGATCTCGACCCTGGTCTTCTCGGCGATCGGGATGGGGACCTTCGCGCTCTTCTTCCTGGTCCTCCCGCACATCCTCCCGTTCTCGCTGAAGAAGGAGATGGAGGAGGACCAGAACACGGCCCTCGGGATCGTGCTAGGGGCGATCGTCATCGGGATCGCCCTGATCATCTCGGCCGCGATCAGCGGCGGCGGTTGATCCCCACGTGACCCGGCCTGGGGCCGATCCGGCCGGCGCCGGCGCTACCGGCGGGGTCCCCGCCCCGGCGGCCGCCCCGGGCCGTGACGGCGCGATCCGGCCGGGCCCCGTCTACCTGACGGTCCTCGTCATCGCCACCTGCGGGCTCGTCTACGAGCTGGTGGCGGGGACCCTCGCGAGCTACCTCCTCGGCGACTCGGTGACGCAGTTCTCCCTGGTGATCGGCGTCTACCTCACCTCCATGGGCCTCGGCGCCTGGCTGACCAGGTTCCTCGAGCGGGGCCTAGCGCAGCGGTTCGTGGACGCGGAGATCGCCGTCGCCTTCGTCGGCGGCCTCTCCGCCCCGATCCTCTACTTCTCGTTCTCGTCCCCCCGCTTCTTCCAGCCGGTCTTCTTCTCGGTGGTGGTCCTGATCGGCGTCCTCGTGGGCCTGGAGATCCCCCTGATGCTCCGGCTCCTCCGGACCTCGGTCGCCTTCAAGGACCTGGTCTCTCAGGTCCTGACGTTCGACTACCTCGGCGCGCTCGTGGCGTCGGTCCTCTTCCCCCTCGTGTTCGTCCCCCGGCTGGGCCTCGTCAGGACGAGCGTCCTCTTCGGCCTCCTGAACGCCGCGGTCGCGTTCGCGTCGATCCACATCTTCCGCGACCGGATCGGCTCCCCGCGGCGCCTCGTCCTGAAGGCGGCCGCGGTGACGGTCCTCCTCCTGGCGGCATTCGTGATGGCCGACCGGCTCACCAACCTGGCCGAGGAGACGCAGTACGCGGACGAGGTGCTGCTGGCCAGGACGACGCCCTACCAGCGGATCGTCCTGACTCGAAACCGAGCCGGCTTCCAGCTCTTCCTGAACGGGCACCTCCAGTTCTCCTCGGTCGACGAGTACCGGTACCACGAGGCGCTGGTCCACCCGGCCTTCGCGGTGAACCCCGGCGCGAAGCGGGTCGCGGTCCTGGGCGGGGGCGACGGGCTGGCCGTCCGCGAGATCCTGCGCCACCCCGGGGTGGAATCGGTGACGCTGGTCGACCTCGACCCGGCGATGACCGACCTCGCCCGGAACCACCCGCTCTTCCGGAAGCTGAACGGGGAGTCGCTCTCGTCGTCGAAGGTGACGGTCGTGAACGAGGACGCGATGGTCTGGCTGCCGAAGGGGACCGACCTCTTCGACCTCGTCTTCGTCGACTTCCCCGACCCGAACAGCTTCGCGGTGGGCAAGCTCTACACGGCGAGGTTCTACTCGATGCTGAAGGCGCGGCTCGACCCCGACGGGGCGATCGCGGTCCAGTCGACCTCCCCGCTCTTCGCCCGCCACTCCTTCTGGATCGTGGAGCGGACGATCGCCGCCGCGGGCTACGTGACCCGGCCGTACCACGCGGCGGTCCCGTCGTTCGGCGAGTGGGGGTACGTCCTGGCCGCGAGAAAGCCGTTCGACGTCCCGGCCAGAGTTCCCCCGGGGCTCCGCTTCCTGTCGGAGGCGAACCTCCCCGGGCTCTTCGCCTTCGGCCCCGACATGGCCCGGCTCGAGGTCCCCGTGAACCGGCTGAACACGCAGGTTCTGGTCCGGACGTACGAGCGGGAGTGGAAGAAGTTCGAGTAGACCGGATGCACCGGGGCTCCGTTCCTCCCTCCCGACGGGACGTCATCGCCGCCCTGGCCGGGCTCCCCGCCCTGTCGGCCTTCCTGGAGGCGTGCGGCCCCCGGGGGGCGAAGGTCCCGCGCTACGACGGCGGGATCGTGGGCGGCTCGGCGGCGCTGGGCCACCGCCTCTTCGCCGGGGACCTCCACCTCCGCCCAGTGGCGCGGACGGAGCGGACCGGCACGGCGATCCTGGGCAGCGGGATCTCGGGCCTCTCGGCCGCGTGGACCCTCGCCCGCGCCGGGTACTCCGGCTTCCAGATCTACGAGGCCGAGCCCGAGATCGGGGGCAATGCCCGCTCCGGAAGGAACGCCGTCTCGAAGTACCCGTGGGCGGCCCACTACGTCCCGGTCCCGGCCGGCGAGAACCGGGCGCTGGAGGCGCTGCTGGAGGAGGCCGGGGCGATCGCCGAGCGCGGGAACGACGGGCGTCCGGTGTGGGACGAGGCGGCCCTGATCCGCGAGCCGGAGGAACGGCTCTACTTCCACGGGCAGTGGGTGGAGGGACTCTACCCGCGGCTCGGCGCGACGAGGGAGGACCTCTCGCAGTTCGCGGGGTTCGAGCGGGCGATGCGCGCCTTCTCCGCCGCGCGCGACGGGAAGGGGCGGCGCGCGTTCGCCCTCCCCCGCCGCCTCTCGTCGCCCGACGCGGAGTTCGCGGCGCTGGACCGCCTCTCGATGGCGGAGTGGCTGGCGAGGAACGGCTACGCCTCCCGCCGGCTTCTCTGGTTCGTGGAGTACGGCTGCCGCGACGACTTCGGCTCGAGCCTGGCCGAGACCTCGGCGTGGGCCGGCATCCACTACTTCGCGGCGCGACTGGAGGGGACCTCGCTGGAGGACGACCCGGCGCCGTTCCTCACCTGGCCCGAGGGGAACGGGCGGCTCGTGACGGTCCTCGCGAGATCGGCCGCGGGGAGGATCCGGACGGGCGCGCTCGTCTTCGACGTCACGCCCTCCCGGTCCGGCGTCGTCCTGAAACTCTTCGACCCGGCCAGGGACGAGGTCGTCCAGGTCGAGGCTGCCCACGCCGTCTGCGCCCTGCCCCACTTCGCCGCCCGGTACGCGGTGGCTCCCCTCAGAGAGCGGCTCCGGGAGCGGGGGCGCGAGCACGCCGCGGTCTTCGACTACGCGCCGTGGCTCGTGGCCAACGTCACTCTCCGGGAGCGGCCCGAGCCGCACGGCTTCCCGATGGCCTGGGACAACGTCCTCTACGCGTCGAAGTCGCTCGGGTACGTCGTGGCCACCCACCAGGCGGGGAGCGACCACGGCCCCACCGTGCTCACCTGGTACCACGCGTTCGCCGGCGAGGCGACGCTCCCGGCCCGGCAGAAGCTCCTCTCCGCCAGCTGGGAGGACCTGGCGGCGACGGTGGTGGCCGACCTCTCGCTGGCGCACCGGGACATCGCGGGGAAGATCGAGCGGGTGGACCTCTACCGCTGGGGGCACGCCATGGCGCGGCCCTCGCCGGGGACCCTCTTCAACCCGGACCGGCGGCAGGCGGCCGAGCCGATCGGGCGCCTCCGGTTCGCGCACGCCGACCTCTCGGGCCTGCCGCTCTTCGAGGAGGCCAACGACGCCGGGGTCCGCGCCGCCGAGTCGATCCTGTCGGAGGAGAGGCTCCCCTTTTCAAGACTGGCCACTCCGTGAGAAAACGCGGCATGCCGTCCACCCTGGTCCGGACCCTCATCGGGTGCACCGCGTTCACGATCTTCATCACGAACACCGTCGTCTGGTGCACGGTGCTCTTCGTCGTCCGTCTGGCCAAGGCGCTGATCCCGCTCCCGGCCTGGAAGCGCTTCACGACGAAGGTCCTGATGGGGATCGGGTCGATCTGGATCGACACGAATTCCTGGGGGCTCCGCGTGACGCAGAAGCACCGCTGGGACGTCCAGGGGCTGGAGGGGCTGACCGAGGGGGGCTGGTACCTCGTCAGCTCCAATCACCGGTCGATGGTCGACATCGTCGTCCTCCAGCGGGTCTTCAACCACAGGATCCCGTTCCTGAAGTTCTTCCTCAAGTCGCAGCTGATCTGGGTCCCGTTCCTCGGACAGGCGTGGTGGTCCCTCGACTTCCCCTTCATGCGCCGGTACTCGAAGGAGGAGATCGCGAGGCATCCCGAGCTGCGCGGGAGGGACCTGGAGACGACGCGGAAGGCGTGCGAGAAGTTTCGGCTGGCGCCGATGTCGATCATCAACTTCCTCGAGGGGACGCGGTTCATCCAGGAAAAGCACGACCGGCAGAAGTCCCCCTACCGGAACCTGCTGCTGCCGAAGGCGGGCGGGATCGCGTTCGTCCTCTCCGCGCTCGGCGACCGCCTGACCTCCTTCGTCGACGTGACGATCGCTTACCCGGACGGGACGCCCGGCTTCTGGGACGTCCTCTCGCGCCGCCTCGACCGGATCGTCGTCCGCGTGAAGAGCGTTCCGATCCCGCCGGACCTGATCGGGGGCGACTACTCCGGGGACGCGGCCTACCGGGAGCGGGTCCAGACGTGGGTGCGCGAGATGTGGGACCGGAAGGACGCCGAGATCGACCAGCTCCTCGCGCCGTGAGCGGGGCTTCGTGAGCGCCGCCGCCCCCTCCGCCTGGCTCGTCTCGCTCCTTGCCCTCCCCCAGGCAACCCGCTATCTTCTGGACGCTTGGATCTGGAGAATGAAGCCGCAGAACGAGGAGACCGCCCGGGCCCTCGGACTCGCCGCCAGATGACACACCGACGACCTCCCCTCGGCCGCCACTTCCTCCTCGACATCGCGGGGGCGCCCTTCGACCTCCTGGACGATCCGATCGAGATCGAGGAGGCCCTCGTGGCCACCGTGAAGACCATGAGAGCGAAGATCCTCGGGATCCACGTCCACCGCCTCGCGCCGCAGGGGATCAGCGGCGTGGTCGTCATCTCCGAGTCGCACCTGACGATCCACACCTGGCCAGAGCTGGGCGAGGCGGCCGTGGACCTCTTCACCTGCGGCGACGAGGCCGCGGCGAAGGAGGCCGTCACGGCCCTCGGCCCCCGCCTCCGGGCCGGCCGGACCGACATCCGCGAGGTCCTCCGCGGCGTGAGGGACTGAGGTCAGGGTCAGGTCTCTATACTGTGGTTTTCAGCCTCGGCCCTGATGACTCGACCACGCCCCTGCAACGCGAACTGCCAAAATATCACAGTGTAGAGACCTGACCCCCTTTCTGACCGGACCGGACGGCTCGCGCGTCTTTCTCTACGATGGAGGCAGTGATCGACGGCTCGCCGCTCCCCATGGCCGGAGAGGAGATCTCGTGGGGAGAGTCCCTCCAGGCACCGTTCGACGAGCTCGCTGCCGGGAATGTCGCCGCTCTCGAGGAGGTCTGGGAGATCGCGGGACGGCGCCTCTACGCGATCGCGCTATGGCGGACCGGGAATGAGGCCGACGCGCGGGACGTGGTCCAGGAGGTCTTCGTCAAGCTGGCGTCCGGCCGCCACGCCTTGAAGGGGGTCTCCTCCCCCGGTCTCTGGCTCCTGACGGTGGCCCACCGGGCGGCGATCGACCTGACCCGGCGGCGGGCCGTCCGCGCCGCCGAACCGCTCGGCGATACACAGTTCGTGGCCGGACCCGGAAGCGATCCCCACCGCGCGGCCGAGGCCGCCTGGCTCTCCGACGCCCTCCTCGGCCTTCCCGCGCCCCAGCGCGAGGCGGTCTCCCTCCGTCACCTCGCCGGTCACTCGTTCCGCGAGATCGCGGCGATCACCGGCGTCCCGACCTTCACGGCGGCGAGCCGGTGCCGACTCGGCCTCGCACGTCTTCGAAAGCTCCTGGAGCGCCCCCGATGAACGACACCCCTCTCCGCGGCTTCGAGCCGCCCGAACCTCCCCCCGGCCTCCGCGAGGCGGCTCTGCAAGCCGGGCGCAGGGGATTTGCCGCGGTCCCCGCCGTCCGGGCGCCGGACGTCTGGACGCGCCTCTACCGGAGCCGCCCCGCCCGCCTGGCCTGGGCCGCCTCGGTCATCCTCCTCGGGGCCCTTCATCTCGCCCTCCCACGGAGGCCACAGGCCGGTCCCCCGTCGACGGCTTCCGCGCCGCGCCTCGATCCCGAGGTGGGCGCCATCGCCAGGCTCCCTCGCATCAGCGAGCAGGCCGCCTCGGCCTACTCAGGAGAGAGATCATGATCCGTCCCCGCACGCTCGTCCTCGCCGCGATCGCGGCGGTCACCCTTCTCGCCGCCGGCCTCGGAATCCGGCTCCTGGCCCAGGGGAGCGCCGCCGCCGGAAAGTCCGCCCCCATGCTTCCTCGCTATAGCCAGCCGGCCTCCGCCGCTTCCGTGCCGATACCAAGAGCGATCGGTGCTCTCAAGGTCCCCTGCTGGGGCTGTCCGGACGCCAACAAGTGGTCGGTCGCCTTCCGGACCGACCTCGATCTCCTCGCCCCGCTGGGGAATGGCCCCGCCAACGTCGCCCTCTGGATGAAGGACTTCAACAACCAGGGCGGCACGCGCTACTCCGACCTCGAGAAGGCGATGGACCGTCGGGTGGAGGTATCGGTAGATTTCCCGAAGGTCTTCGCGGGCGACGACCCGCTCCTCCGGGAGGCCGAGCCGTGGGCGGACCAGGCGGTGATGCGGACCTATCCCGACGTCTACCCGGTGCTCGGGATGGCCACCCGCCTCCCCAATCTCCTCTTCGCGCTCAACCTCGCCAAGGGGTGGGCGGCGCGCGCGGCGTCCCATCCCGGTACGCCCGCCGCGGTGGACGACGCCCGCCGGGTGATCCGCTGGGGTCGCCTCCTCCGCCAGGACGACGTGACGATCGTCCAGGACCTGGTCGGTCTAGCCTGCATCCGCCTCGGGGCCGAGCAGCTCTACGACGCCGCGGTCCGCCAGGGCGACCAGCCGCTGGCTCTCGCGTCGGCCATGGTGCTCGGTGAGCATGCCCCTCAGCGTCTCCGGACGGCCCAGGTGCTGACCCGGCTCGAGCTGACCGCCGTGGAGGGCTTCGAGCCGGCCAGCACGGGCCATGTCTTCGTGAGCGGCCGTGTGCCGACCGAGGCGAAGCTCGCGGCGATCCTCGAGACGGTGAAGAGTGCCCCGGAACGCCGGTTCCGCCTCGAGGCGATCGCGCAGCTGCACCTCGTCCGGCAGCTGGGGTCGAAGGCGCAAGCGGCGCGGGTCGAGGAGGTGCTCGACAGCCTGGGCCGGAGTCCGGACCCGATCGTCGCCGCGGCGGCAAGGCACGCCCGAGAGACGACACTCGACGACGAGACGCTCTCCGCCGTCCTGAAGCCGAAGGCCCCATGAACCCGATGCTTTCCGTCAAGGGTCCGTAGGGACTCTCGCACGACGGACCCCGCGGGCTTACCCTCCTCGTCCGGTGGTGGATGCCGCGAAGGTGGCCCCGCCGATCCGCCAGAGAAACGGGGGTACCGGGTTGAGGTGTCACGAATTCGGCAGGTCAGGCGCGGCACGTTCCGGCCGGAAGCGAGCCGCACGGTGAGGCGCGTTCCCTTCGTCCTGGCGCTGGGAAACCCGCTGCGCGGGGACGACGGCGCGGGGACCAGGGCGATCCAGCTCCTCGAGGCGCGGGGCCTCGCGGGGCGAGCGCACCTGTTTCACGAGCTGCGCGCGGTCCCGGAGATGGCCGAGGAGGTGGCCGAGGCGAGCCGCCTGATCGTCATCGACGTCAGGACGGACCTGCCCGCCGGGCGGATCTTCGAACGGCCGCTCCAGGCCGGAGACGACGCCGCGAGGAGCACCGTGACCTACGGGGTCTCGCCGGACGCCCTCCTCTCCCTGGCCGACTCGCTCTACGGCGTCGACGTGCCGGGTTTCGCCGTCACCGTCGGGGGCGCTTCCTTCGGCCCGGGGAGCGGGCTCTCCTTGGAGGTGGAGGAGGCGATCCCCGCGCTCTGCGACCGGGTGGAGCTGCTCGTCGACGCCGGGCTCCCGCGGCCCCGACCCTTGCCCGCCCCGAGGTAACGGACCGACACGACGTAGAGGAGCGGCAGGACGAGCCCGGCGAGAAGGAACCACTTGCCCCGCCCTCCCAGCCCGGTCTTCCCCCTGAGGATGAAAAGCCCAGAAACCGCGAGGAAGCCGAGGAGGAGGGCGTAGGCGTCCGCCGCCCACGTCCAGGCGTTCCGCGGCTGGTTCAGGTGGAGGAAGTTGGCGTCGCGGAGGAAAGGGCGCTCGCGCCACCGCTCCACCGTCGCGGTTCCCGCCACCGCGTCCGCGCGCACCGACCACCCATCGTAGAAGAGGTCGATCAGCCGGGGCGACTGCCGGAAGAACGACTTCGGCCGCCCCGGGAGAGAGAGGCGCGCAACGAGCGCCGTCACCATCTCCTCCGGCTCCCCGGCTGGCACGGGCGCGAACGTCCGCGTCTCGCGCTCGAGCCGGTAGCTCGGGTTCCACTCGTGCGTGTGGTTCACGGCGATCCCGGAGACCGCGTAGACGACGGTCAGCGCGGCGCAGAAGTAGCCGACGTCCCGGTGGAGAGAGCTGTTGACGTGTCGCCAGTTGACCATGGGTGGAGGGGCTCCCGGAGCGGGCGCTGCGGCCCGCCTACTGGATCGTCGCGCCGACGCCCTTGATCTGGTAGACGGTCATTCCCGCCGTCACGCTCTTCGGGTCGAAGGGGCGCTTCTGCTCTTCGGCCTGGTGCTTCTGGTACTCGAGCGTCTGCTCCTTCGACAGCTCGATCTTGGTGAACGTCCCCTCGACGACCGCCTTCTTCCCCTTCGCCTCCATCGGGAAGACGATGACGCCGTCGTCCACCTTGATCCGGATCGTCTGGAACTCCCTGTCGCTCGCGAGCGTCATCCAGCATCCGCGCTTGGCGCAGACGTCGGTGACGAGCCCCTCCACCTTCACGACCTTGCCGACGTACTTGTCGGGGCTAGCGATCAGCTCGCTCACCTTGACGGGCTGACCACCGCCGAGGGCCTTCCCGTAGCTCTCGGCGAGGGCGGCGGGGGCCAGGAAGAGGAGGACAGCGAGGACGGACGCGGTCGGGACGCTCTTCTTCATAGGGCCGGGATTGTACGTCGGCGCGCCGGGCCGGCCCCTCGTCCGGTGGGGTGCCGTCGATTCCGGCCACTGTTCTATCCTTGGCGGATGAAGAATGCGCTCCTCGCCCTCCTCGTCGCGGCCCTGGCCGCTCCCGTCCTTTCCGCCCAGGCCCCGGCCTCCTCGGCGGCCCCGTCCAAGAACCCGGTCGTCGCCATCAAGACGTCGATGGGGACGATCAAGGTGGAGCTCTACCCCGACAAGACGCCGGCGACGGTCGCGAACTTCCTCCAGTACGTGAAGGACAAGTTTTACGACGGGCTGATCTTCCACCGCGTCATCAACGGATTCATGATCCAGGGCGGCGGCCACGACGCGAAGCTCGCCCCGAAGGCGGGAAGCGCCCCGATCAAGAACGAGGCGAAGACGGGAGTGAAGAACGAGCTCGGCACGATCGCGATGGCCCGGACGGGCGACCCGGACAGCGCCACCTCGCAGTTCTTCATCAATGTCGCCAACAACCAGCCCCTCGACTACCGCGGCGACGGCCCGCGGGAGATCGGCTACTGCGCGTTCGGCAAGGTGATCGCGGGGATGGACGTGGTGGACAAGATCAAGGCCGTGCCGACCGGCACCCAGAACGGCGTCCCGAACGTGCCGATCACCCCGGTCGTCATCGAGTCGATCCGGCTGGAGAAGTAGCGAAGGGAAGCCCCCCGGGGAGGCGGCGCCAGGCGGCCCGGCGGCGGTTCCGGCCGCCGGCTCGCCGGCCTTGCTGCCGTTCGCGGGCCTTCTCTCCGCTCCCGGTGCCTTCCGGATCGCGCGAGGGGTCGCCGTAGGACGTACGGAATGGCGTACGATACGGTCCGGGGACGGAACGATGACTTCGATGAGCGCCAGTGACGCGAGGGCTCGCCTCTACAAGCTTCTGGACGAGGCTGCGGAGTCCCACGAGCCGATCCGGATCCAGGGGAAGCGGCACAACGCCGTCCTGATCTCGGAGGACGACTGGCGGTCGATCGAGGAGACGCTGAAGCTGGTCTCGATCCCGGGGATGGCCGACTCGATCCGGAAGGGGATGAAGACGCCCCTGCCCCGGTGCTCCGTCGACCCCGGGTGGTGACGCCGCGCTGGCGCGTCGTCTTCACGTCCCAGGCCCGTCGGGATGCACGGAAGCTGGCCAGAGCCGGCCTGAGACCGAACGCCGAACCCCTGCTCGACCTCCTCGGGCGGGATCCGTTCGAGGTCCCTCCCCGGTTCGAGAAGCTGGTCGGCGATCTCGCCGGCGCTTTCTCCCGCCGGATCAACATCCACCACCGCCTCGTCTACCAGGTCCTCGAGAAAGAGCGAACGGTGAAGGTGATCCGCATGTTCACCCACTACGGGTAGGCGGGCGATCGGCCCTAGCCGGCCCGGAATCCCTTCGCACCCGAACCCAGTCCCCGAGCCCCCGGGCGGAGGGGTAGCGGAGGACGAAGTCCGACGCGCAGGGGAAAACCGGCCGCGCCGGGTTCCCCTGGTCCATGTTGGCCGCCCTCGGCTGAGGCGCGAAGCGCCTCTGGTAGCGGAGGACGAAGTCCGACGCGCAGGGGAAAACCGGCCGCGCCGGGTTCCCCTGGTCCATGTTGGCCGCCCTCGGCTGAGGCGCGAAGCGCCTCTGGTAGCGGAGGACGAAGTCCGACGCGCAGGGGAACCGCCGCGTGGTTCCCCTGGTCCATGTTGGCCGCCCTCGTGAGAGTCTGAAGCGCCTCAGCGCTTCAGACTCTCCAGGTCGATGACGAAGCGGTACCGGACGTCGCTCTTGATCATCCGCTCGTACGCCTCGTTGATCTTCTGGACCGGGATCACCTCGACGTCGGAGGTGATCTTCTTGGCGGCGCAGTAATCCAGCATCTCCTGGGTCTGGGCGATTCCGCCGATCATCGAGCCGGTCAGCTTCTTGTTGCCGTAGATGAGCGACATCGCGGCGACGGCGGCCGGAGCGGGCGGGACGCCGACGATCACCATCGCCCCTTCGGTCCGGAGGAGGCCGAGGTACGTGTTGAGGTCGTGGTCGGCCGCGATCGTGTCGATCAGGAGGTCGAACCGGCCGGCCAGGCTCTTGAGCGCCTTCGGGTCGCTCGTCAGCTCGAAGGCGTGCGCACCGAGCCGCCGGGCGTCCGCCTCCTTGGACCTCGAGGTGGAGAGCATCGTCACCTCGGCCCCCATCGAGGCGGCCAGCTTGACCGCCATGTGGCCGAGGCCGCCGAGGCCGACGACGCCGACCCGGTCGCCCGGCTTGCAGTTCCACTGCCGGAGGGGCGAGTAGGTGGTGATGCCGGCGCAGAGGAGCGGGGCGGCGGCGGCCAGGTCCAGCCCGGCCGGCACCTTCAGCGTGAATCGCTCGCTGGCGACGATCTGGGTCGAGTAGCCGCCGTAGGTCGGCGTCTTCCGGTCCATCTCGGTTCCGTTGTAGCTGAACGCGGCCCCCTTCTGGCAGAACTGCTCGAGGTCGCGCTTGCACGGGTCGCACACGAGGCACGAGTCGACGAAGCAGCCGATCCCCGCGAGATCCCCGACGACGAACTTCGAGACCGACGTCCCGACCTTCGTCACGCGTCCGACGATCTCGTGGCCCGGGACCATCGGGAAGATCGCGTCGCCCCACTCCGCCCGGACCTGGTGGATGTCGGAGTGGCAGACGCCGCAGAAGAGGATCTCGATCTGGACGTCGTGCGGCCCCGGGTCGCGACGCTGGATGGTGTGGGGGCCGAGCGGGGCCCTGGCGGACGGGGCGGCGTAGGCGGCAACTTGAGCCATGGTTCGATCTCCTCTGTTCGGTGCTGTTTCGGATTGCCGGCATCGACCCACCCTCGGGCGCCGCCGGACCTTCTTTCGGGAGGGCCTCCCGGCTACATTCCCAGCATGACCCTCGCGAGCTTCGACATCATCTCCGGGCGCCAGGGGGGATCCCAGACCAGCTCGACGGTCGCACCGGAGATCCCTTCCACCGCGCGGACGCGCCGGTCGACGTCGGCCACGATGGAGCCGGCCACGGGGCACCCGGGCGCGGTCAGCGTCATCTTGACCGTCGCGAAACCCTCGGGGGAGATCTCGAGGCTGTAGATGAGGCCGAGGTCGTGGATGTTCACGGGGATCTCGGGGTCGTAGACCCTCTTCAGGGCCTCGAGGACGCTCTGCTCGAGCGGCGGAAGGCCGGCGGTGGTCGGTTCTGCGCTCATCGCTTGTTCCTCAGCCTCCTGCCTCGGGATCGCCCCCCTCGGTCGAGGCGACGGTCGGACTCCCTGCCAGCGCCTGCCTGAGCGTGTGCCAGGCGAGCGTGGCGCACTTGACGCGCACGGGGAACTCGCGGACGCCGGAGAAGACGGCGAGCTTGCCCAGGCCCTTTCCGTCCGCCTTGACGTCGGGCGGCCCGGTCAGGAGGTCGTGGAACTTCGTGAAGAGCAGCTCGGCGTCGCCCTCGCTCTTCCCCTTCAGGGCCTCGGTCATCAGCGAGGCCGACGCCTTCGAGATGGCGCACCCCTTCCCGATGAAGGAGACCTCGCGGATGACGCCGTCCTCGACCCTGGCGTAGACGGTCAGCTGGTCGCCGCAGAGCGGGTTGTGCCCCAGCGCCTGGTGGTTCGCGCCGGGGAGCGTCCCGAAGTTCCTCGGCGACTTGTTGTGGTCGAGGATCATCTCCTGGTAGAGGTCGCTGAGCTGGCTCATCGTCCGAAGAGCTCCCGCACCCTGCCGAGGCCGGCCACGAGGGCGTCCAGGTCGGCGCGAGTGTTGTAGAGGCCGAGCGAGGCGCGGGCAGTGGCCGGGAGCCCGTAGCGCGTCATCACCGGCTGGGCGCAGTGGTGACCGGTCCGGATGGCCACCCCCTCCCGGTCGAGGATCGTCCCGATGTCGTGGGGGTGGATCTCGTCCATCACGAAGGAGAGGACCCCCGCCTTCTCCCGCGCGGTCCCGACGAGCGTCAGCCCAGGGATCTCGAGGAGGCGCTCCGTCCCGTAGGCCAGGAGGTCGTGCTCGTGCGCGGCGACGGCGTCCAGCCCCAGCTCCCGGAGGTAGTCCACCGCGGCGCCCAGGCCGACGCCCCCGGCGATGTTCGAGGTCCCCGCCTCGAACTTGTAGGGGAGCTCGTTGTAGGTCGTCTTCTCGAACGAGACCGAGGCGATCATGTCGCCCCCGCCCTGGTACGGCGGCATCGCCTCCAGCCACTTCTCCTTGGCGTAGAGCGCCCCGGCGCCGGTGGGGCCGTAGATCTTGTGGCCCGAGAAGGCGAAGAAGTCGCAGTCGAGCGCGGCGACGTCGACCGGCAGGTGAGGGGCCGACTGCGCCCCGTCCACGAGGACCGGGACGTTGCGGGCGTGGGCCAGGTCGATCACCCGCTTCACCGGGTTGACCGTCCCGAGCGCGTTGGAGACGTGGACGAGGGAGACGAGCTTCGTCCTCTCGGAGAGGAGCCGCTCGTATTCCTCCAGGACCAGCTCGCCCCGGTCGTCGATCGGGACGACCTTGAGGACGGCCCCGGTCCGCTGGCAGAGCAGCTGCCACGGGACGATGTTGGAGTGGTGCTCCATCCCGGTGATCAGGATCTCGTCGCCCGCCTTCACGAAGCCCTGCCCGTAGCTCGAGGCGACGAGGTTGATCGCCTCGGTGGTCCCGCGGACGAAGACGATCTCGCGCGTGGAGCGGGCGTTCAGGAAGCTCCGGACCTTCTCGCGGGCCCCCTCGTACGCGGCCGTCGCCAGCTCGCTCAGGAGGTGGGTGCCGCGGTGGATGTTCGCGTTCTCGTCCCGGTAGTACCGGTCCATCCGCTCCAGGACGGCCTCCGGCTTCTGGGTCGTGTTCGCGCTGTCGAGGTAGACGAGCGGCTTGCCGTGGACCTGGCGGGAGAGGATCGGGAAGTCCGAGCGGTGCGCCGCGATGTCGCCGGCGGCCGCTCCCGGCTTCGTCGTGGCCGGCGTCGTGGCGCTCATGCCGCCTCCCCGGGGAGCCAGCGGAGGATCCGGTGCTGGAGGTACTCGCGGACCGTCTCCACCTTCACCCGCTCCGCGATCTCCGCCGCGAAGGCCGAGGTGAGGAGCGCGCGCGCCGCCGGCTCGGAGAGACCGCGCGACCGGAGGTAGAAGAGGGCGTCCGCGTCCAGCCGCCCGGTCGAGGAGCCGTGGGTGCACTTGACGTCGTCGTTGTAGATCTCCAGCTGGGGCTTCGTGTCGACGAGCGCCTCGCGCGAGAGGACGAGGTTCCGGTTCTTCTGGTGGGCGTCGGACTTGATCGCGTGGGGCCGGACGACGATCCGCCCTTCGAAGGCCCCGCGGGCCGTCCCGTCGAGGACCCCCTTGACGTATTCCTGGCTGCCGCAGTGGGCCTTGGCGTGGTCGATCAGCGTCCTCAGCTCCACCTGCTGGCCCCCCTTCGCCAGGAAGAGGCCGTCCAGCGTCACCCCCGAGCCCTCGCCGTGGAGCGCGACCGAGAGCTCGGACCTGGCCACCCGGGCGCCGAACGAGAAGAGGTGGGCGAAGAGCTGGCTCCCGCGGTCCTGGTGGGCGAAGAGCGCGCCGAGGTGCAGCGTCGCCGCCCCTCCCTCCTGCAGCGTCGTCTGGTCGAGCGTCGCGTGGGGCCCGAGGTAGACCTCCGCGACCGAGTTCACGAACGCGGGGCCGTCGTCGCCCCCGACGAAGCTCTCCACGATCGAGGCCTGGGCGTTCTCGCCGAGGACGACGAGGAGGCGCGGGTGGGAGGCGACCGGCCCGGACGAGGCGTCCGCGACGTGCACGACGTGAAACGGCTCCTGGACCACGACGCCGGCGTCCACGTGGAGCGCCGCGCCGTCCGCGAAGGACGAGGCGTTGAGGGCCGCGAACGGGTGCTTCTGGTGCCCCCCGGTCAGCCCCAGGTGGGGCCGCAGGCCCTCGCCCTCCCCCTTCAGCAGGCGCGCCATCGGCTCGAACCGGACGCCGGCCCCGAGCCCGTCGACGGTCGACAGCTCCGGGTCGAGGCGGCCGTTCACGAAGACCAGCTGGCGGCTGGTCCGGCTGGCGGAGACGACGCGGGAGAGACCGAGGAAGGCTTCCAGCGCGGCCGGCCGCGCGTGGAGCGGGGCGGCGCTCGGGTCCGCGCCCCACGCCTGACGGGCGATCGGGGCGGTGTCGGTGAAGCGCCACGCCTCGTCCCTGGAGGCCGGCAGGCCCCGGTCGGCGAACGACGCGAGCGACTCCTTCCGGAGCTGCTCGAGCCAGCCCGGGACGGACCCGCGGCCAGCCACCGCGCGGGCGGCGGCGACCAGGGAGTCGACCCCTTCGGAGGCGGCGACGACGGAGGTCATCTCCTCATCCCTTCGCGACGGCAGCCGTCGTCCCGGCGGCCGCCCCTTCGGCCTCGATCCAGCCGTACCCCTTCTCCTCGAGGAGGTGGGCCAGCGTCCGGTCGCCGGTCTTGACGATCCTGCCGTCCGCGAGGACGTGGACCACGTCGGGCTCGATGTAGTTCAGGAGGCGCTGGTAGTGGGTGATCACGAGCATCGCCCGCTCCGGGCTCCGGAGGGCGTTGATCCCGGTGGCGACGACGCGGAGGGCGTCGATGTCGAGCCCGGAGTCGGTCTCGTCGAGGATCGCCAGCTTCGGGTCGAGGACCGCCATCTGGAAGATCTCGTTCCGCTTCTTCTCGCCGCCCGAGAACCCCTCGTTGACGGAGCGGGCCATCAGGGCGTCCTCCATCTCCAGGAGCTTGGCCTTGCCCTCGATCAGCTCCATGAAGTCCATCGCGTCGATCTCGGGAAGGCCCCGGTGCTTCCTGACCGCGTTGAGCGACATCCGGAGGAAGTAGGTGTTGGCGACACCCGGGATCTCGACCGGGTACTGGAAGGAGAGGAAGACCCCTTCGCGCGCCCGGATCTCCGGCGCCATCGCCAGGAGGTCCTTCCCCTGGTAGAGGACGCGGCCGGCCGTCACCTCGTAGCCGTCGCGCCCGGAGAGGACGTGGGCCAGGGTGCTCTTCCCCGAGCCGTTCGGTCCCATGATGGCGTGAACCTCTCCGGCGCGGATCGTCAGGTCGATCCCCTTCAGGATCTCCGTCCCGTCGTCCTGGATCCTCGCGTGGAGGTTCTCGATCTGCAGCATCGTCATCTCTTTCTTCTCGCTCGTCCCGCGCTCGCCGTTCATCCGACCGATCCCTCGAGGCTCACCCCGAGCAACTTCTGGGCTTCCACCGCGAACTCCATCGGCAGCTCCTTCAGGACGCGCCTCGCGAAGCCGTTGACGATCATGGAGACCGCGTCCTCGTTCGACAGCCCTCGCTGGCGGCAGTAGAAGAGCTGGTCCTCGCCGATCTTCGACGTCGACGCCTCGTGCTCCAGCTGCGCCGTGGAATTCTTCACCTGGATGTCCGGGAAGGTGTGGGCCCCACAATGAGCGCCCAGGAGGAGCGAGTCGCACTGGGAATGGTTCCGCGCGCCTTCCGCCCCCTTCTGGATCCAGACCTGCCCCCGGTAGGTGTTCTGCCCGTGCCCCGCCGAGATCCCCTTCGAGACGATCGTCGACCTCGTGTTCTTCCCGATGTGGATCATCTTCGTGCCGGTGTCGGCCTGCTGGAAGCTGTTGGCGAGGGCGACCGAGTAGAACTCGCCGACCGAGTCGTCCCCGAGGAGGACGCAGCTCGGGTACTTCCAGGTGATGGCCGAGCCGGTCTCCACCTGCGTCCACGAGATACGGGACCGCTTCCCGGCGCACTTCCCCCGCTTCGTGACGAAGTTGTAGATGCCGCCCTTCCCCTCCCTGTCGCCGGGGTACCAGTTCTGGACGGTGGAGTACTTGATCTTCGCGTCGTCCAGGGCGACCAGCTCGACGACGGCGGCGTGGAGCTGGTTCGTGTCGCGCTTGGGGGCGGTGCACCCCTCGAGGTAGCTCACGGTGGCCCCCTCGGCGGCGATGATCAGGGTCCTCTCGAACTGGCCGGTGTTCGCCTGGTTGATCCGGAAGTAGGTCGACAGCTCCATCGGGCAGGTGACCCCCTTCGGGATGTAGCAGAACGACCCGTCGGAGAAGACCGCGGAGTTGAGCGCCGCGAAGAAGTTGTCCCCCTGCGGCACGACGCTCCCGAGGTACTTCCTCACCAGCTCCGGGTGGCTCTTCACCGCCTCGGAGAAGGAGCAGAAGATGACTCCCATCTCCGACAGCTTCTCGCGGAACGTGGTGGCCACCGAGACCGAGTCGAAAACCGCGTCGACCGCGACGCCCGCCAGGATCGCCCGCTCCTCGAGCGGGACCCCCAGCTTCTCGTAGGTCGCGAGGAGCTCCGGGTCGACGTCGGCGAGGCTCTTGGGCCCGTCCTTCTGCGTCTTCGGGGCGGAGTAGTAGACGATCTTCTGGTAGTCGATGGCCGGGTAGTGGACCATCGCCCAGGTCGGCTCCTTCATCGTGAGCCAGTGGCGGTAGGCCTTCAGCCGCCACTCCAGGAGCCACTCCGGCTCCCCCTTGATCGCGGAGAGCTTCCGGATGACCTCCTCGTCGAGGCCGGGGAGGAAGGAATCCGACGCGATGTCGGTGACGAAGCCATGCTGGTATTCCTGGCTCGTCAGCTCGTCGAGGACCGGGTTCTGGGAGCTCATGGCGCGGTACTCCTGAGGGCGGCCGGGGCCGGACGGACCTGGATGGCGGGCAGGGAGGAAGGGGGCCTGGCCGGCCGGGTCATCTCCCTCAGGGTCAGGTTCTGGAGGGCGCCCAGGATCGTCTTGTTGACGACTTTCCAGTGGGAGCGGGTGGGGCATCCGCTCTCCAGCTCGCAGCGGTTCTCCTCGCACTCGGTCATGGCGATTGGCCCCTCCAGCGCCCGGATGATCTCCGCCACGGTGATCTCGACGGACGGCCGGGAGAGGGCGTAGCCCCCCTTCGTCCCGCGGTGGGAGACGAGAAGCCCTTCCTTCAGAAGGATCTTCAAGATCTTCCCGACCGTGGGGAGCGGGATGCGAGTCTCCTCCGCCAGCTCCCGGGCGCTGGTCCCCCCCTCCGGCGAGGTGGCCAGACGGGTCAGCAGGAGGATCCCGTAGTCGGTCAGCTTGTTCATCCGGAACATCCCGTCTCTCGCCTCCTGCCACGGTCCCGTCGAATCAGGACCATATCAGTACCATATTGCCGCGCGACGATCCTGTCAAGCCCGGGGAACCCCAGAGCCGGCCTCGGCAAGCGGGTCTTCGTTCGGTGTGCCGGCACCCTCGGACGTACCAGCAGGCCGAGGGCGAATGACCGCTCTGGTTCGCGAAGCTCGGTAAACTCGCGGCATGTCGAACGCCGCACGCCCGATTCCGCCGCAGGTAGCGGCGGTCGCGCCCGACGGCATCCTCACTCCCCGGCAAAGGCGCTCCCTGCGGCTCGCCATCATCCGGCGGCGGCAACGGCCGGGGACAGGGAGCAGCCGTGTCGTGCTCGACAGGAGGACGGCGATGATCGACTGGCCAGACCTGCGGGAGATTCTCAGGGGCATTCCATGGGCCATCGTCGGAGGGGTCGCGACCCGTGCGTACATGCCGGAGCGGATGACGCAGGATCTGGACATCCTCGTCGCGGCCATCGACGGCACGGAGACGAGACGACGGCTTGAAACGGCCAGATACGATGTCGCTGGCCCGCTCTCGATTCCTGGTGTCGTCATGCGGTCTCCGGCCGGAATCGAGATCGATCTCCTCTTCGGGGAGGCTCCATGGGTGAACGAAGCCCTCGCGGAACCGGTGCAGGACGCCGCCGGCTACCCGGTCATCGGTCTCCCCTACCTTGTCTTGATGAAGCTCCAGGCGACCCGGGACCAGGACTGGACCGACATCACGCGGATGCTGGGCGGAGCCACGGAAGACCAGCTCGTGACCGTTCGCGCGATCGTCGGGCGGTTCAGCCCAGCCGACCTCGAGGATCTGGAGACGATGATCTACCTGGGCAAACGAGAGTATTCCTGAGAAGTTGACCCGGGCCCCTGTCGAGAAGCCGCAACGCACTGGAAGGATTCGCGCCGCCGCAGTCCATGCCTCCGGCACGCGCGCCCTCCGCTTACTCGGACAGGCCCCCAGCTGACCTATTGGTGCAGGAGCGTCCTCGGGTCGTTCGTGACGTTGTCGATGACGGAGGCGTACGCCGCGAAGGCGCCGCTCGCACCCGGCGCCCGGGCGCTCGAAGCGAGAAGCAAGCTGGTCCCGATCGGAAGAGTCGGCTGCCAGACGCCCTTTCCACAGAGTCCGGCGTGGAGAGTCGTCGTCCCGGAAGGGTCGAGCGCGAGGGAAAGGACCCGAAACGAAGGCATGCCAGCATGAATTGGCGTCCACGTGCCGCCCGCGTCGGTGGACCTGAAGATTCCGCCGGGGTCCATCCCGGCATAGAGGGTGGAGGGGGTCGAGGGGTCGATCGCCAGGGCGAAAGCCTGTCCACCGAAAACGGACGCCCAACCGCCGCCTCTGTCCGTTGACTTGAAGATCCCGCTGTCGAACTCCGCCGCGTACAGGACCGAGGGCGCCACCTGGTCGATGACGAGGGCGTTCACGTCGCCGCCCAGAGTCCGCCGCTCGTCCTGACGCCCTGGCCGCCGCGCGCCGTGCCAGGAAAGACGACGAAAACCGCGAGACAAGCCAGTCGAAGCCGCGCTCCCCGGTTCCTGCGCCGGACCTGTACCCATCGCGTCGCTCCACCTCCGCAATCAGCGAATGCGGATCAGAACACAAGTTCATGCCTTCTTCGAAGGGGTGGCTCTGCCCATCGGAGGGACGACCACGAGGGAGGCTCCCGGCGAGACCGATTCCATCTCGAGGCGATCTACGAGGGAACGAGGGACCCCGGGCCGTCAGCCTTCCGTCATACTGCCGTTCTGGCGCCCGAAAGGAGATCCTGATGCTCCGCGGTCTTGCCGTCTTGCTCGTGTTTCAGCTTGCAGGCGAGGTGCTGACCCACCTCTTCGCCCTACCATTGCCGGGCCCGGTGGTCGGCATGGTGCTCCTGCTTCTCGCCCTGGAACTCCGCCTTCCCGGCCGGGACGGTCTGCACGCGGCCTCGGGCGGGCTGCTGGCCTTCCTGTCGCTGCTGTTCGTGCCGGCGGGAGTGGGCATTGTGCGGCACGCGCCGCGCCTCGTCGCCGAATCGCTCGCCCTGATGGCCTCGCTCGTCCTCAGCACGGCCGCGACCCTGGCCGTCACCGGCTGGATCGCGGCCAGGCTGCTGCGCCGTTCGTCGGCCCCCGGGGGACGAGCATGACGTCCCGCTTCGTGGAGACCTGGGTCTACCTGGCCCGGAGCCCTCTCCTCTGGCTCGCGCTGACGGTTTCCGTCTATGCCGCGGCCGAGGCCCTCTACCGGCGGCTCGGGCGTCACCCGCTCGTCCACCCGGTGCTGACCTCGGTCATCGTGCTGGCTACCGTCCTCACGGCCAGCGGCACTCCCTATTCCAGCTACTTCGAGGGCGCGCAGTTCGTCCACTTCCTGCTGGGACCGGCCATCGTGGCCCTGGCGGTTCCCCTCCACCGAGAGCTGCACCGGGAGCAGGCCATGGCCGTCCCCCTCACCGTGGCCCTGCTAGCCGGTTCGGTGACCGCGATCGTCACGGCCGTCGCCACCGCACGGTTCGCCGGGGCCTCCCGCGAGACGCTGCTCTCTCTCGCGCCCAAGTCGGCCACGGCGCCGGTGGCCATGGGAATCGCCGAGCGCCTGGGCGGACTCCCCTCGCTCACGGCGTCGCTCGTCGTCATCACCGGCGTGCTGGGCGCGGTGATCGGCCCGGCTCTCCTCCGGCGTCTCAGGATCTCCGACCCCGCGGCGGCCGGGTTCGCGCTCGGCGTGGCCTCGCACGGGCTCGGCACGGCCCGGGCTTTCGAGCTGGGGGAGACCGCCGGCGCGTTCGCCGGCCTCGGCATGGGGCTGAATGCGGTGGCCACCGCCCTGCTCGTGCCGGCGTTGATGCGCCTGCTCCTGTCGTAGACCCGTGAGGCGGGCTCCAAGCGGAGGAGGAAAGAGGAGCAGGGCTGCCTTTTGCTCGAATTCCTGATAAATACACAAAAGGCAGACCTGCTGAAGATCGCGGACTCCATGGTGCAGAGGGGGGAGAACCCGGACCGGGCCCTCCGGATCTACGACTAGCTCCTCCAGCGAGCGCCCGCCTCCCCCTTCACCGACCACGTTCGGACCCAGGTGGACGTCGCCCGAAGGAGGAGTGCCCGCACCTGACGCCCGTCGCGACCACAGGCCGCATTGCCTTCGTGGACTTCCCGAGAATCAGGATTTCTAGCCCTCCCCCCCGGCCGTGCGACGATGGCTCCGGCGCCTCGACGCGAGCCACAGGAAGGGAAGGACACCGCTGATGCCCATCAAGATCCCGGATCTCTTGCCGGCCAAGCAGGTTCTCAAGAGCGAGAACATCTTCGTGATGGACGAAGAGCGAGCGCTGCATCAGGACATCCGGCCGCTGCAGATCGCGCTCCTCAACCTCATGCCGACCAAGATCGCGACCGAAACCCAGCTCCTGCGCCTCTTGGGCAATACGCCGCTGCAGGTGGAGGTCACGCTCGTGCGCACGACCTCGCATCAGAGCCGGAACACGCCCGAGGAGCATCTCCTGGCGTTCTACCAGACGTTCGAGCAGATCCGGTTCCGGCGGTTCGACGCCCTCATCATCACGGGCGCGCCGGTGGAGCGCCTGCCGTTCACCGAGGTGGACTACTGGGACGAGCTCAGGACGATCATGGACTGGGGGTTCCGCAACGTCTTCTCCCTCTTCTACATCTGCTGGGGGGCTCAGGCCGCTCTCTACCACCAGTTCGGCATCCCCAAGTACCCGCTGCCGGCCAAGCAGTTCGGCGTGTTCCCGCATCGCGTGGTCGAGCGGCAGGTCAAGCTCATGCGCGGCTTCGACGATGTCTTCTACGCGCCGCATTCGCGACACACCGAGGTGAGGCGATCCGACATCGAACGGGTCCCCGAGCTGGACATCGTGGCCGAATCGGACGAGGCCGGGGTGTACATCGTGGCGACCCGCGACGGCCGGCAGGTGTTCGTCACGGGACACTCGGAATACGACCCCGGGACGCTCAAGAGCGAGTACGACCGGGACGTCGCCGCCGGGCTGCCAATCGAGGTGCCCGCCAACTACTATCCGGGCGACGACCCCCGCCAGCCGCCGACGGTGCGCTGGCGGAGCCACGCGCACTTGCTGTTCGCGAACTGGATCAACTACTACGTCTACCAGGAAACACCTTACGACCTGAACCAGTTCAAGCAGTTCTCACCGATCGGTCTGTAACCGGGGCCGGTGGTACTTCCGGCCCCCGGCCGGCGGTGACGGATCGGAGTCGACGGTCGTCTCTTCAGCCCGGGCTCTCCTCGCTCAGCGGGTCATCGTCCCGTCCCAGGTGCTGATCTTAGCGGGGATGGCCTTCCCCGTGAACCAGGTCGAGGTGACGTTCTTGCTCTCGGTGAAGAAGATGAAGCCGTCCCGGCCCATGCAGTGGAGGTCTCCGAAGAACGACTGCTTGTGGCCAGTGAAGCCGAAGACGCCGAGCGGGACCGGGATGCCGACGTTGATGCCGACCATCCCGCCGTCCGTCTCCTTGGCGAACCGCCGGGCGTAGTGCCCGCTCTCGGTGAAGATCACCGAGCCGTTCGCGAAGCGGCTGGCGTTCATGATCGCGATCCCCTGCTCGTAGTTCTCGACCCTCTTGATGCAGAGGACCGGCCCGAAGACCTCCTCGCGGCCGATCTCCATCTCCTCGGTCACGTGGTCGAAGATCGTCGGCCCGAGGTAGAACCCCTTCTCGAAGCCCTTCGGCCCCTTCCCGCCGCGGCCGTCCAGGATCAGCTTCGCCCCTTCCTTGATCCCCTTCTCGATCCAGCCGAGGACGAAGTCCCGGTGCCCGGCGTTGACGAGCGGGCCGAGCTCCGTCGACTTCTCGTAGGCCGGCCCGAGCTTCAGCGCAGCCGCCAGCTCCTTCACGCGCGCGACGAGCTGGTCGGCCACCGCGTTCTCCACGACCACGACCGGGAGGGCCATGCAGCGCTCGCCGGCGCAGCCGCAGAAGCTGTTGATGATGCTCTGGGCGGTCCTCTCGAGGACGGCGTCGCGCAGGACGAGGGCGTGGTTCTTGGCTTCCGTCAGCGCCTGGACGCGCTTTCCGTTCGCCGCCGCCGTGGAGTAGATGTGGAGGCCGACGCTCGTGGAGCCGACGAAGCTGACCCCCTTGATCTCCGGGTGCCTCAGGAGGATCTCCGCCTCGTTCCGGCTCGTCGTGACGATGGTGAGGACCCCCGGGGGGAGCCCCGCCTCGTACCAGAGCTCGGTGATCCGCATCGCCGACTGCGGGGCGAAGCTCGCCGCCTTCAGGACCATCGTGTTGCCGGTGACGATGCAGATCGGCGCCATCCACCCCTGCGGGATCATCGCCGGGAAGTTCCACGGGGCGATCCCGGCGAAGACCCCCATCGGCTCGTTGTAGCGGACGGTGTCGTAGCCGGGCGAGACGTCCATCAGCGACTCGCCCTTCATCAGGTGCGGCGCGCCGCAGGCGAACTCGACGACCTCGATCACCTTGAGGACGTCCCCCTGGGCCTCGTCCCACTTCTTGCCGTTCTCCCGGGCCAGGAGCTCGGTCAGCTCGTCGAGGTGCTCGTCGAGGAGCACCTTGAGCCGGAAGAGCACCTGGACCCTCTTCGTCACCGGCGTGTCGCGCCAGGCGGGGTAGGCCTTCGCGGCGGCCGCGACGGCCTCCTCCACCTCGGCGGCCGTGCAGCAGGGGGCCTGGGCGATGACCGCCCCTGTCGAGGGGTCGTAGCACGGCATGTACTTGGCCGTCTTCGACTCCTTCCACTCGCCGCCGGCGTAGTAGAGGAGCTTTTTCGGGGCTTCGCCGTTCAGGGGGTCGGCCTTCGCGCCGGCCTCGATCTCGTAGTACCTCTTCGGGTTCTCGGGCATGGCCTTCGTTCTCCTGCCGCGCCCGGTCAGCGGGCGGCGGCGCTCTTGCCGGGTTTCCCGGCCTCTGCGGTCACGATGGGCTTCTCTTTTCCCCAGCCCTCCGGGATCCACGGGTAGTTTCGGTCGCCCAGGCCGTTCGGGTCCAGGGCTTCTTTGATCTTGCGCTGGAAATTGAGGACGAACTGCTGCGGCATCTTTGCCAGGTCGTTCCAGATCCGCTCGTCCGTCCAGCCGATCTGCAGGTAGAGGTACTCCTTCCCGAGCGGGATCCCGTTCTTCTTGCAGTCCTCGATGGCGTCCTCCATGTGCTTGATGCAGGCCCTCACGGAGTCGTCGTCGTTCGGGTCGTACGAGACGAACTGCTCGAGGGCGAAGAAGCCACCGCCGCCCAGCGTGCTGCCGCACCCCATCATGGCATCGCCGCCGCACTCCACCAGGAGCCCGCTCTTCTGGTCGCGCTCGAAGCCGTCGATGGCGGTCTTGACGTAGCCCTTCACGAAGTCGGGCGTCCCGGGCTGCATCCAGCTCCCCATGTAGCCCCCCACCCAGATGAAGTTGCAGTGCTTGTGCCCCATCCGCTGGAGGTACATGTTGGTGAACTCGGCGAAGTCCTGCTCGCAGAACCGCTCCACCTTGAAGCAGCCGGTCCGCCGGATGATCTCGTCCAGGATCCTGTCCTGCAGCTCGATGTCCGCCGTCGACCGCCCCTGCAGGATGATCTGGAACGAGACCCTCGCCTCGTCGCTGATCTTCCCCACCTCCGGGTCCTTCGACCGCGTCTCGACGTCGTTCATCGTCCCCTTCGGGTCGAGGTACGTGAGCCAGAGGGCGGCGGCGAGGTCGGCCCCCGCCAGGTTGAACTGGCGGTGGAAGATGTAGCCGATCGCGTTGTCGTAGATCTCGTAGTAGATGTTCGCCAGGGCCTCGAACGAGGGGGTCCCCACCGTGTAGACCCGGAAGCTCTCCGGGATCGGCAGGCGGTAGGCCGGCGGCTTCCCCTTCGGCTCCAGGACCGGGGGGCCTTCCCAGGGTCCCAGCTTGACGGCGCACTTCGTGAAGACGCCCAGGCCGCCACGGGTGCCGAGCGAGCCGCGCGTGATGGCGCGCGGGCTGGGGCCGGGGCCCTCGCCGCAGAACCAGCCGCATCCGGAGCTGAGGGAGCCGGTCCGGATCACGTCGCCGGCCGGGGTGACCCACTCCTGGCCGAGGAGGTTGTCCGAGTTGCTCCCCAGGAAGTAGCTGCTGGGGCCTCCGCCGAAGTAGGCCGAGGCACTCGCGACGATCGAGGTGGAGCAGCCGGCTCCGATGATGTTGATGTTCAGGCCGCGCTTCATCACCTCGGCCTGCAGCTGCGCGCAGATGACCCCGGTCTCGACGACCGCGACCATGTTCTTCTCGTCGATCTCGAGGATCCGGTTCATCCGCCGCATGTCGAACTGGACGGTGGGCTCGTCGTCCTTGAGCGGCGCGGCCCAGTGGTACCACCCGGTGGAGATCGGCTTCACCTTGACGCCGTACTTGTTGCAGACCTTCGTGACTGCCGCCACCTCCTCGGTGCTCTTCGGCATCACGACCGCCCACGGGCGGGGCATGTAGTGGCTCAGGTTCGGACGGACCAGCTCCGCCAGCCACTGGAAGGCGTACGAGTCGAGGAGGGCCGGGTCGTCCGTGACGTGCTCGGGGCCGACGATGTCCTCGATGGCGCGGTAGGCGTCGCGGGAGATCTCTTTCATCTCAGGCCTCCTGCTCGATCCCGAGGGCGCGTCCGACGAGGGAGATGACGTCCAGCACCTTCATCGGTTCCGCGCCCCCCTCTACGGCGTCGCTGAAGTTTCGCTCGCACCAGGGGCAGGCGCTGACGATCGCCTCGGCCCCGGTCCCCGCCGCCTCCTCCATCCGCTCGTTCGCGGTGGCGCGGGAGAAGTCGGGGTAGGCCTCCCGCGAGCCGCCCCCCGCCCCGCAGCACCAGGCCGCCTCCCTGTTCCTCTCCATCTCGACGAGCCGGATCCCGGGGATCGCCTTCAGGACGTCGCGGGGGGGCTCGTAGACGCCGAACGCTCCGCTGTAGCGGGGCCGCGGCGGGTCGTAGGCGACCGCCTGCCCGAAGATCTTCTTCTCCACTCCGTCCCACGGCACGTGGTCCTCGCCCTGGCGCCCGAGGTGGCACGGATCGTGGTACGTCACGGTCATCGGGACGGCCTTCGTGAAGCGGAGCTTTCCCTCCTTCACCAGGCGGTCGACGAACTGGACCATGTGGACGACCTCGACAGCCGACCCCGCCTCGGCGGCGTAGAGCCGCTTGAAGGTGTGGAAGCACTCCGCGCAAGGGGTCACGACGGTCTTCACCCCGGCGGCCTTCCAGGTCCGGAGGTTGTGGTCGGCGGAGTGCATCAAGTCTATTTTGTAGCCCATCCCGTAGGCGCGGCCGCCGCAGCAGTGCTCCGCCTCGCCCAGGATCCCGACGTCGACGCCCGCCTCCTGGAGGATCCTCACGGAGAGCCGGGCCACGTGGGAGAGGTCGCCATCGAAGGAGTAGCGGCACCCCGCGTGGAAGACCACCTCGGCCTTCTCCTTCGTCAGGTCCTTGACCTTCAGCTTCTTCGCCCAGTCGCCCCGTTCGTCCGCCGGCTTCTGGAGCATGTTGAACTCGGTCCGGAGGCTCTCCAGGACCGGCTCGAGCTGCGGAAGGGTGTGCCCCTTCTCGACCAGGTGGAAGCGGAGCTCCCGCATGGCGGCGAGCGGCTCCATGTCGTAGCGGCACATCTTGCAGCTGACGTCGCACTGCCCGCACAGCGTGCACTTGAAGACCGAATCCTTCACCTTCTCGGTCACGGTGGAGCGGCCGTCCATGAGGGAGAGGGCCGTCACCAGGCGCCCCCCGGCGGTATACGCGTGAAACTGACCCGCTTCGATCGACGGGCAGCCCTTCGCGAACCGCTCGCTCTTGACGAGGTCGAAGGGGATCCAGCGGCAGTAGGTGCAGCGCGTGCACCTCATCGCGTCGGCGCGGAAATCTTCGAGAGCCATGGCTGCCTTCCTCCCCTTCTCTAGAAGCAGAGCTTCCCGGGGTTGAGAACGTTCTTCGGGTCGACGATTCCCTTGGCGAGCCGCAGGAGGTGCCGCGCGTCGGCGTCCCGCGCGTAGACCATGTCGGCCCAGTCGCCGTAGGGGCGCGAGAAGTAGGCCCCGCCCTGGATCGCGTCCTGGCTGGCCCCGGCGATGACCGCCTTCATCCGCGACGCCTGCTTCCGGTTCGCCGGGTCGTAGGGGAGGGTCAGCTCCACGTGCTGCACCACTCCCTGGTGCTGGGGCTGGACGTAGACGCCGACCTCGGCCGACGGGATCCCGGCCGCCTCGGCCGCCGCCTGGACCGTCGCGACGAGGAAAGACACCTTCTCGAGGGTCGAAAGGAAGAAGACCTGCTGGGAGGCGCCCCGATACCGGATCTTCCAGTGGGGCTCCCCGGAGCACCCCTCGAAGACGGAGGCCACGTCGGCCTGTCCGGCTCCGGGCAGCGCCGGGACCCGCTTCAGGCCGCAGGCCTGGACGATCGCGTCGAGATCCTTCCGCTGGACGGCGAGCCGCTCCTCCGGGAAGAGGGCGGCGCCGGCCAATCCGACGACGACGACCCAGGGGGGAAGCTCCTGCCTCAGGGCCTCCACCTCGGCGGCGTCCTTCCCGACGAGCTGCGCCAGCTGGGCCGCGTTCAGGACCGCCACCTCGTCGCCCAGGCGCGTCCTGGTCAGCCTCTGCCAGAAGCCGGTCAGCTCCTCGAGGGTCTGGCCCGGGACGAAGGTGTACTCGTGGACGGTGGGGGCGACGTCGAGCCTCACCGAGGCCCAGATGACGATCCCCATCGAGCCCTGGGCCCCGGTCACGAGCCTCATCAGGTCCGTGGCGCCGGGCCCCTTCGGGTCGACCTGAGCCCCGCCCCGCTTCCACTGGTCCTCCAGGGACTTCGGACCGTACCCCGCCTCACCGGTGAAGGCGACCTCTCCCGTCCCCCAGACGACCCCGCAGGTCCGGAGCGGCTCGGGGAGGTTGTAGTTGAGGCGCGGGATGACGGTGGGGGTCCTCTCGAGGAGGCTCGCCACCACCGACTTGTTGGCTCGGGGGGCCAGGGGCCGCGCGATTCGCAGGCCCTTCCCGGCGAGCGCGGCGTCGAACTGCGCGTACGTCACGCCCGGCTCGATCACGGCCATCCGGTTGCGGGGGTCGATCCTCAGGATGGCGTTCATCCCGGAGAGGTCGACGATCACGGCCTCCGGCGCGCTCGGCACCGTGTCGCCCAGGAAGTGCGGTCCCCCCGAGCTGACGGGGACCAGCGGGGTCCCGGTCTCGTTCGCCCAGACGACGAGCGCCTGGACCTGGACGGCGTCCTTCGGCCGGACGACGAACCAGGGCGAGAGCGGAGCCGCGAGGCTCTGGTCCTTCGACCAGGCTTCGAGCGTGCCGGGATCGTCCAGGACGTTCTCCGCCCCGACGATCTGGATCAGGCCTTCCTTCTTCGAACCCATCGACGCCTCCCCGGGCGGGCTGCGCGGGCACCGGAGACCGCATCTCGATACAGCCGCACCGTGTTTCGATACACTAGAACCGCCTCATGGAGTTGTCAAGCGACGTGTGAGGCCCGTCGAGCCTCGCGGGGAGCCGACGCCGGGCCCGAAAGGAGAAGGCCCCGTGGAGCCGGAGGAGGACGCCGTCGTCTCCCCCCGGTCCCCCGGGGCCCGCCGTCGAGACTTGCCTCTCGCGCTCGGCCTTCTATTTCTTCCCCGTTTCCTCGGCGATGATCTCGTCCAGGAACGACTTCGGGAGAGCGTTCTTCATCAGCAGTGCGGCCTGCTTGATCCGCTCGGTGATCCGCTCGATGGTCTCCTGATCGGCCTCGATCCCGCGCTGCTCGAGGAACCGCTTGGTCGAGTGGTGGCCCGTGCCGCGTCCGGCGACGATCACGATCTCCTCCCGCCCGGTGATGCTCGGCTTGTAGGGATGCATGCCGTAGCGGCCGACCTCCGTCTGGGCGAGGCTCTCGATGACGTGGACGATGATCCCGGATTCCACCTCGAAGATCCCCGCGCCGCCGACCGCCTTGTTGCGGGCGCGCTCCACCTTCGAGATCTCGGCCACGATCTCGGAGACGTTGGCCAGCTTCGACAGGTCGACTCCGCAGTCGATGCCGAACAGGTGCTGCAGGGCGAGAGCGACCTCCTCGGTCGCCACGTTGCCCGTCCGCTCCCCGATGCCGTTCACCGAGGTGTGGACCATGTCGGCGCCCGCCGAGACCGCCATGACGGAGTTGCCCGTCGCGAGGCCGAAGTCGTTGTGGATGTGCAGCCCGATCGGCTTGCCGGTCCACTGGCGCATCTTGCGGATGAACTTGAACATGGCGAGCGGGTGGGCCATGCCGAAGGTGTCGGCAACGGTGATCCGGTCGACGGGCACCTTCTCGGCGAACTTGGTGAAGAAGCGCTCGGGGTACTCGACCGGGACCCGGAAGGCGTCCCAACCCATGAACTCGACGTACCGGCCCTGTTTCTTGAACTCCTTCGCGTATTCGGCGACCTCGTCGATGAGGCCGTCCGGGGTCTTCTTGTAGACGTCGCGGAGGAGGTAGGGGTTGATGGCGATCTCGAGGAGGACGCCGTCGGGCTTCAGGTCGAGACAGGCCTGGACGTCGCCTTCCTTGACGCGGCACAGCGGCACGATCCTCGACTTCAACCCCATCCCCATCAGCTGCTGGATGACCTCGCGGTCTTCCGGCGTCGCGGGGAGGCCCGGCTCGATGGAGTGAACGCCGAGCTTGTCCAGCTCCGTGGCGATGAGGATCTTCTCGCCCGGCGTGAACGCGATGCGCGGGGCCTGCTCGCCGTCGCGGAGCGTCACGTCGTGGATGAGCACCTTCGCGGGCGGAGTCACCTCGCTCTGCACGTCGGGAGCGTAGTAGTAGGGCGAGACCCACTTGTCCTTCGTGAAGTAGGGAGCCTCGAGGTTGACGCCGAATGCCGGGTTCTTGATCATCGTGATCCTCCGTTCCCTGGAATCTGCGGACGAGTCCGGGCGAGTCCGTTCATGCGATGGTGACCGCGAAGTGATACAGCCGCATCATTATCTGGTACACTATGCGCCCCCCGGAAGGGTGTCAAGGGACGAAATCGACGGGGGATTCGGGAGGGGTCCCATGACCTTCGACAGCACGAAGCTCTCCGTCCTGCTCTACGGGCTGGAGAAGCTCCTGCGGCTCACGGCGCGCCGCCACCCGGCGTTCGCCGCGCGGCTGAAGCAGAAGGACCTCGTCGTCCAGATCCGCCTCCGTGACGGGACGCAGGGACGGACGTTCGTCTTCCAGGGAGGCGCGGTGACCTCCCGCGCCGGGCTCCACGGCGAGCCCCGGGTCACCCTCTCCTTCGAGACGGCGGCCATCGCCACGAGGCTCCTCCGCCCACGCCGGACTCAGCTCGACCTGGTCAGCGCCGCGAAGACCTTCCAGGTGGAGACGATCGGCGCCGACGAGGAGGTCGTCTGGCTCTCCGAGACCCTCAACATGCTCGCCACCGTCGGGGCCGAGTACGGCATCGAGGTCGGCGGAGGCGTCCGCCGCTTCACCAGCAACACGAACGGCGGCGTCGTCTTCGTCCACGTGAAGGACGGGAAGATCCTCCGGATCACGCCGATCGAGCTGGAAGATGGAGACGCCCCCACCTGGAGCGTCGAGGCCAGAGGGAAAACCTTCACCCCCCCGAGGAAGTCGACGGTCAACGCCCACACCCTCGCCTGGAAGTCGCTCGTCTACTCTCCGGACCGGCTCCTCTACCCGATGAAGCGGGTCGACTTCGACCCCGACGGCGAGCGGAACCCGCAGAACCGGGGGACCTCCGGCTACGTGCGGATCGGCTGGGACGAGGCGCTCGACCTGGTCGCGAAGGAGATCCAGCGCGTCAAGCGCCAGTACGGTCCCGGCGCCATCCTGAACGGGAGCGGGTCGCACCACACCTGGGGAGCCCTCGGCTACTGGCTGTCGGCGCGGCTCCGCTTCTTCAACAACGTCGGCTGGACGCCGGTGGCCCACAACCCCGACAGCTGGGAGGGGTGGTACTGGGGCGCCGCGCACCACTGGGGGCAGAGCGCCCGCAACGGCGGCGGCGAGACCTACAACACCGTCGAGGACCTCCTCCAGAACTGCGAGATGGTGGTCTTCTGGTCGAGCGACCCGGAGGCCACCAGCGGCGTCTACGGAGCGCACGACGGCACGGTCCGCCGCCAGTGGCTGAAGGAGCTGGGGATCCCGCTGGTCCACATCGATCCGTACTTCAACCACACGGCCGCCCTCTTCGGCGGCAAGTGGATCGCCCCGCGCCCCGGAACCGACAGCGCGATGGTCCTCGCGATCGCCCACGTCTGGATGACGGAGGGGCTCTACGACAAGGCCTACGTCGCCGAGCGGACCGTCGGCTTCGAGAAGTGGCAGGAGTACGTCCTCGGCCGGGAGGACGGTGTGCCGAAGACCCCTGAGTGGCAGGAGGCGGAGACCGGGGTCCCGGCGAAGGACCTCCGAGCCCTCGCCCGGGAGTGGGGAACGAAGAAGACCTACCTCGCCGCCGGCGGGATCATCGGCTTCGGCGGCGCCTGCCGGACCGCCAACGGCATCGACTGGGCGCGCGGCATGGTCTGCCTGATGGGGATGCAGGGGCTCGGGAAGCCCGGCGTCAACATGGGGTGCCTCCAGCAGGGGACCCCCGTCGACACCCGCTTCTTCTTCCCCGGCTACTCCGAGGGGGGAATGTCCGGCGACCTGGCCGGGACGGCGGCGGCGGTCAACGTCTACCCCCGGATGCCGATGGCCCCCTCGATGAACTCCGTCCAGCAGATGATCCCCCGACTGAAGATCCCCGAGGCGGTGGTGGACGGGGAGTGCGAGGGCTACCCGACCGACCCGAGGACGATCGAGGGGCAGTTCTTCCGCTTCCAATACCCGTCTCCCGGCCACTCCCGGGTGAAGCTCTACTACAAGTACGGCGGATCGCACTTCGGGACGATGACCGAGACCGACCGCTTCGCCCGGATGTACCGGACCGACGCCCTCGAGTTCGTCGTCAACCAGTCGATCTGGTTCGAGGGGGAGGCGAAGTTCGCCGACGTGATCCTCCCCGCCTGCACCAACTTCGAGCGGTGGGACATCAGCGAGCTGGCGAACTGCGGCGGGTACATCCACCACGCCTTCACCCAGATGAACCACCGGATCGCCGTCCTCCAGCACAAGTGCATCGAGCCGCTCGGCGAGTCGAGGTCCGACTTCCAGATCTTCCTGGACCTCGCCAAGCGGCTGGGGATCGGCATGGCCTTCTCCGAGGGATCCAGCGAGCTGGACTGGTGCCGGCGCTACTTCGACGCCACCGACCTCCCGAAGGCGATCTCGTGGGAGGAGTTCGCGAAGAAGGGCTACTACGTCATCCCTCCCCTCCCCGCGAACCGGCGCGACCCGGTCTCCTACCGCTGGTTCGCCGAGGGGCGCCCGAAGGACACGCCGGAGCTGACGCCCCTGCCGGGCGACTACACGCACGGCTTCCGGAACGGCCTCCAGACCCAGAGCGGGAAGATCGAGTTCGAGTCGTCCAGCCTGAAGCGGTTCGATCCCGACGACCCAGAGCGGCCGCCCATCCTCAAGTACGTCCCGTCCTGGGAAGGGCCGCACTCGACGGAACTCTTCGCGAAGTACCCGCTCCAGCTCGTCTCGCCCCACCCTCGATTCACCTTCCACACGCAGAGCGACGGGAAGGACTCCTTCGTCAACGACATCAAGGACCACCGGATCCCCGTGGAGGGCCGCGACTACTGGATCGTCCGGCTGAACCCCGGCGACGCGAAGGCCCGGGGCGTGGCCGACGGCTCCCTCGTGAAGGTCTTCAACGACCGCGGTGCGGTCGTCTGCGCGGCGAAGCTGACCGGCCGGGTGGGTCCCGGCATCGTCCACTCCTACGAGTCGTCCGCCGTCTACGAGCCGAGCGGCGAGCCAGGGCGCTCCCCCGACCTCGGCGGCTGCATCAACGTCCTGACGCCGAAGCGGATGCAGATCCAGAAGTCCCACTCGATCGCGGCCATGTCGTGCCTGGTCGAGATCGCCCCCTGGGTCCCCTCGGAGGTGCAACAGTGAATGGGACAGCGAAGGCGTGGCGCTTCGTCATTGACGTCGCGAGGTGCGAGGACTGCAACAACTGCCTCCTCGCCTGCAAGGACGAGCACGTGGGGAACGACTGGCCGGGGGTAACCGGACCGCAGCCCAGGAGGGGCGCACGCTGGATCGACGTCGTCCGGAAGGAGCGGGGTCAGTTCCCGCTCGTCGACGTCGCCTACCGCCCGACCCCGTGCCAGCACTGCACGGACCCGCCGTGCGTGGCGGCCTCCGGAGGGGCCATCCGCCGCCGCGAGGACGGGATCGTCCTCGTCGACCCCCAGAAGGCGAAAGGGCGCCGGGACCTCGTCGAGAGCTGTCCGTACGGAGCCCTCGAGTGGAACGAGGAGCTCCAGGTCGCCCAGAAGTGCACCCTCTGCGCCCACCTGCTCGACCAGGGGTGGAAGGAGCCGCGCTGCGTCCAGGCTTGCCCCACTGGCGCTCTCCGCATCGTCCGGCTCGACGACGGGGAGGCCCAGCGTCTCGGCGCAGCGGAACGGCTCGAGCCGCTCCACCCCGAGCACGGGACGAGGCCGGCCGCGCTCTACCGGAATCTCGCCCGCTTCGAGGCCTGCTTCGTCGCGGGAAGCGTCGCCGGGCCCGTTGCCGCCTTCCCCTCGGGAGCCGTCGAGTGCATTGCCGGCGCCACGGTCACGCTTTCCCGGGCCGGGCAGACGCTGGCCACGGCGACGACCGACGCCTTCGGCGACTTCAAGATCGACGGCCTGGCCGAACGGAGCGGGCGCTACTCCCTCGTCGTCGCCGCCGAGGGGAGGAGCCGAATCCTCGACGTGGAGGTGAAGGAGAGCGTCAGCCTGGGGGTCGTCCTGGTCTGAGCTTCGACCCGACATTCAGCCAGAGCATTCCGTCGTCGCGGGGGCCGCGCTTGACCTCGCGGAAGATCGCGAGGAGATGGTCGGGGGCCTCGACGGGCGCCCACTCCAGACCAGATCGCCGGTCCCCACGAACGGGTGGAGGTCCCGAGAGTCCAATTTCCCATCTGCCCGGCCTAAGGTTGGCCCGCTACAACCAATACACCTACTTTGCAGACTATCTTTAGCCCTTCTGTTTGACGTCGTCACGGGAGTGATATAGCCTTCTATTAGGCCAATACCGGCTTGACAGGCGTTTGGAGGCTCATAGTGGGCTCAACGTACGAATCCATGAACGACAGCGAGGTCGCACGCGACATCGCCGTTCGGCTCAGGGCCTGGCGAGTCGACCCGCGGGGTGCGGGTATCTCGCAGGTGGCCCTGGCGCGTTTGAGCGGGGTTGGCGTGACACCCCTCAAGCGCTTCGAGAAGACCGGAGGGACCACCTTGGGCAACCTGATCGGGATCCTCCGAGGCCTCGGCCTCCTCGATCGCCTGGAGACGCTCGTTCCCGATCCCGCCTCACCGGGCCCTATGGAGTTGCTGGAAGCGGCTCGAAGAGTGAAACCGCCCCGCACACGGGCTCCGAGGACGCCCTTGCCGGCCAGCAGCACGGAGGGCGTGCGCCGTGGCTGAGCCGCTGGTCGTCGAGGTCAAGCTCTGGGGCAGGCGCGTAGGCGCGGTCGCGCCGCTCCAGGGAAGGCCCGGGTACTTCGAATTCCAGTACGCCGAGCATTTCTCCCGGTCCGGGCTCCAGCCTGCACCGCTCGAAATGCCGCTCGATGCCCGGCGACGGTATTCCTTTCCCGCCCTGGGCCGCGACTCGTACTTTGGTCTGCCGGGAATGCTGTCAGACGCGCTTCCCGATCGCTTCGGCAACATGTTGATCGACGAGTACATGGCCCGCCAGGGCATCAAACCGCACGAGGTCACCGCCCTCCAGCGCCTTCTCTATCTGGGACGTCGCGGGATGGGCGCACTCGAGTTCGAGCCCGCCATGCGATCGATCTCATCGGCGGAGGGCGCATCGCCGCTCGCGATGGCCCTTCTGGTCGAGGATGCGCGCCGCGCGCTTCGCGGGAACATGCAGAAGCTGCGCCAGGACATCATCGACGTTGGAAGCTCCGCGGGCGGGGCTCGTGCCAAGGCCGTACTGGGCTGGAACCGTGCCACGAACGAGTTCGTCTCCGGACAATTTGACCCACCACCGGGATTCGAGCATTGGCTCCTGAAGTTCGACGTGGGCGAGAACAAGCAGCTCGGCACGACGGGCGGCTTCGGCCGGATCGAATACGCGCACTACCTCCTCGCAAGCGAGGCGGGCATCGACATGAGCGAATGCAATCTGCTCGAGGAGAATGGTCGCGCGCACTTCATGACGAAGCGCTTCGATCGCGTCGGGAACGACAAGATTCACGCGCAATCCCTGTGTGCCATGGCCCATCTCGACTTCAACACGCCATCTGTCCACGGGTACGAGCAGCTCCTGCGCGCCATCCTCAAGCTGGGGCTTGGCGCCGAAGCGATCGAGCAGGCATGGCTTCGCTGTGCCTTCAACGTCGCCTTCGTGAACTGCGACGACCACACGAAGAATTTCGGCTTTCTCATGGACTCCGGAGGCCGCTGGCGTCTCGCGCCCGCGTACGACATCTGTTTTTCGCACAATCCCGGCGCCGGGCGCTGGACGCGCCAGCATCAGATGCTGGTGCGCGGCAAGGCATGGGACATCACCGCGGAGGACCTCATCGAGCTCGGGCGCGCGTTCGGCGTGAACCAGCCCAGGGTGAAGCTGGACAAGGTGCTATCGGCTCGGGCCGATTGGCCGCGGGTCGCGCGGAAGGCGGGCGTGCCCGCCGCGCGAATCAAGGCGGTTCAGAGCATGCACCCCAGGCTGGTCGCACGGACTTCGCGCCCACTGGCGAAGCCAACCTCGCCGACCAGGAAAGGGCGAAAGGAGTCGAAGTTCCTATCGCCTTGACCGGGCCCTTGGGGTGTAGATTGGTGTCGTGCGCGAGATCGCCTTGCTCTTGAACGAGATGAGGAGCTCCGGGGTGATCCGGGACTATGCCCTCTTCGGGGCGCTCGCTCAGATCCGTTACACGGAGGCCGTCGCCACGCTGGACGCCTATGTGCTCGTCGAGGTCGAGGCCACGGGCCGACTCGACCTACTCGGCGCCATTTACGCCTATTGCGCGCAGCGAGGATTCCAGCCAGAAGGCGAGGCGATCCGGGTGGGTGCCTGGCCCGTCCAGTTCGTGCCGACCTTCGACGCGATCACGCGGGAGGCGGTGGAGACCGCCGAGGACGCTGATTTCGACGGCGCGCCTTTCCGAGTGGTCAGGCCCGATTACCTGGCCGTGATCGCGCTCGGCGTCTCCCGTTCGAAAGACCACGCACGCATTCTCGCCTTGCTGGAGTCGGGGGCCGTCAAGCCCGAAGAGATTGCGAGTCTCGCTTCGAAGCACGGCCTCGAAGCGAAGTGGCTCGCCTTCTCCCGGAGGTTCCTCGATGAATGAGGCCGCCGCCGAGCTCGAGAGGCAAGGGACGTGGCAGCGAGAGCGACGCCTGCTCTCGTGGCCGGAGAAGGTCAAGATGGTCGAGGCGATCAGGGAGTCGATCGTCGAGCTGCGTCGAAATCGGAAGCGAGGGCCCCCGCCTCCGGGTGACGGTCCCACGTCGCCGCGCAAGCCCTTCCGATGACCCCTTCAGTCCAGACGTTCGGGAACCAGTCGGACTCGAGCCAACGACGCTGATCCTGGCGACGCCGAGCGAGCGCAGGGTGACAGCATCCAGCACCGGCTCGACCAGCCCGGACACGACGTTCACTGGCGCACCGATCGCGGCCGTCAGCCTGCCGATCTCCTCTGCGGCGCTGACATCGGGAACGAAGATGCAGTCGGCCCCGACGGCTGGTGGATCGTCGACGAGCCGGAAATCCACCTGGGCTCCGAAATCACGGTGCCCGACATTGCGGGCTGGCGGAAGTCGCGCCTCCCGATCCTCCCTCGCGAGGCGTTCTTCACCCTGGCCCCCGACTGGATCTGCGAGGTCCTCTCGCCGTCGACCGCCCGGTTCGACCGTCTGAAGAAGCTGAACGTCTTCGCCCGCGAGGGGGTCGGCCACGCCTGGCTCGTCGACCCCGCCCCCGAGGCCTTCGAGGCCATGGACTTCCTGGCCCGCCCCCTCGCCACGGCCAGCCCCTCCGCCGTCCCCTCCCAGTCCGCTCTTCGCGGCAGATGGGCCCGGATGATCCACCGAGTCTACGAGGTCGATCCCCTCGTCTGTCCCCGATGCCAGGGTGTGATGCGCGTCGTCGGTACCCTCACCGAGCCGCGCGTGGTCCGCAGCATCCTCGACCACCTCGCTGAAGCCTGTCAATCAGCCTCTTGGCGGCCTCGCGAAGACGGGACCCGGCACCGGCGGGATGAGAGCCCCGAGTCAGGCTCCGCGGTTCGTCCGCGGGGCCTTCTTCTTCCTCACGGAACCCCCCGGCTCGAAGGGGGGCCGCAACCGGTCTCGAGGCGGAGGAATCTACAGATCTCCGACGGCGCTGATCAAGCGGGTCCAGAGCTCTCCGCCGCCGAGGCCGTTCGTGAGGACGACGACGCCCGTGCCGCGCCCTTGCGAGAGCTGGCTGTAGCAGCGGAAGCCGGTCCGGTTGGCGCCGCTGTGGTAGACGACGTCTCCCGAGACGGTGGTGTTGAGGCCCCAGCCGAGGCCCCAGAAGACCTCGCGTCCCCTCGCACGTCCCGGGCGCTCGATCACCTCCCTCGCCGCGGCGCGGACCTCGTGGCGGAGCATCGCAGCGATGGAGGACCGGGAGAGTCCGTGCGGCGTGGCCTCCTCGGGGGCGAGGAGCGAGGCGAGGTAGCGGCCGTAGTCCTTCGCCGTCGTGACGAGGGAGTAGGCCGCGCTCGCATGCCGGTACCGGGCCCGCTCGAGGCGGGTCCCGTCGGCGGCGTGGCCGGTCGCGAGCGCCGCGTCGAGGGCCGGCGTCCAGACATAGGAGGTGCGCGCCATCCCGAGCGGAGAGAAGAGCGTCCGCTGTGCGTACTCTTCGATCGGCGCCCCGGTCACCCTCTCGACGAGCTGCTGGAGCGCGAAGAACGCCTCGCCCGAGTAGCTGAAGCGCGAGCCGGGCGGGAAGAGAACGGGGAGCGGCCCGTCCCGCTCTTCGCCCCCCTTTCGCCAGTTCGGGAGCCCGGAGGTGTGCGAGAGGACCATCCTGGGCGTGATCCGGAGTCGCTCGGACTGCACGGGGAGCGTGCCGTCGTCGGGGAGAGCGCCGTCGAGGTCGAGCTTCCCCTGCTCCGCGAGCTTCAGCACGGTCGCGGCGAAGACCGGCTTCGTCATCGACGCGGCCTCGAAGAGCGTCTCCTCGGTGACCGGCGCCCCGGTCCTCGCGTCGGCGACGCCCCACGAGCGCGTCCAGGCGACCTTCCGGTCCCGAAGGAGGGCGATGGAGACGCCCGGGACGTGGAGCTCGCGCATCAGGAGCGGGGTGAGCCGCTCGATCACCGCCAGGGTCGCCTCCCAGGAGGGGGCGTGGAGCCACGCGGACGGGTCGAGCCGCTCCAGCGCGAGCGCGGCCCCCTGCCGGACCTCCTCGTCGCGGTCGTGGAGGGCCTCGCGGAGCCCCGCGACGACTGCTTCCGACTTGACCCCTGCGGCGGCGAGGGCATTCACGCCGCACCAGCGGACGTTGGCGTCCGGGTCGGAGAGGGCGTGGACGAGTGCCGGCACGGCCGGAGCGGCCGCCGAACCGAGCTTCCCGAGCGCGATGGCGGCACCCCACCGGACCGCGACGGGCCCGGCTTCGAGCGCCCGGACGAGCGCCGGAACGCTCTCCTTCCCGATGCGGGCGAGAGAGCCGGCGGCGGCTCCCGCGACGAACGGGTCGGCGTCGGCGAGCACCCCGACGAGGGCCTCGACGCCCGCCGGGCCGCCCCTTCCGAGCCCTGCGGCGCCCCGCTCGCGCACGGCGGGGTCGGGGTCGGAGAGGGCCGGGAGGACCGCCGCCGGCCCAGCCGGGAGGTCGGCCGCCCGGACGGCAAGGGAGAAGGGGATCGCGAACGCCAGGAGAACGGCGCCCCTTGCCCGAGGGAGCGTCACGCCGGCCTCCCCTGCCGGCCGGGATCGCCGCCGGGAGGAGCGGGGCGGCGCGGGACCGTCTCGAAGGGGACGGTCTCGTCGACGGCTCCGTCGGCCGCGAAGAGGATCGGCAGCCCTCCCGTGTGGAGGAAGACGACCGGGACGCCGGCGTCGAGGAGGCCGGCGCGGGCCAGCGCGAAGAGGCCGGCCATCGACTTGCCCGTGTAGTACGGATCGAGGAGGAGCCCCTCGAGCCGCGCGCAGGTACGGATCGCCTCCGCGCCCGATTCGGTCGGGACGCCGTAGCCCTCGTGGAACCGGTCGTGGCACTCCAGAGGTCCCGCGCAGGGCGGAGGGGCGATCCCGAGGAGCGCCGCGCTCTCCTCGATCAGCTCCGCCGTCCGCGCCTCGACCTGCCGGGCCGAACGGGAGACGCTGATCCCGACGACGCGGGCCTCCGGGGCGAAGAGACGGGCGCCGAGGTTCGACCCGGCGAAGGTCCCGCACGAGCCGACCGCGGTGACGACCTGGAAGGAGGTCCCGACCTGGGCGGCGAGCTCCCGCATCGCCCGGACGTAGCCGAGAGCCCCCTCCGGGGTGCTTCCGCCGATCGGCAGGGCGTAGGGGCGCCTCCCCTCCCGCCGGAGCTCCCCCACCCACTCTTCCATCGCCGCGGCGAGCGAGTCGTTGTCGTCGTCGTCGAGGAGGTAGCGGACCTCGGCCCCGAACAGCGAGTCGAGCAGGAGATTCCCGCGTCGCGAGGCGACCCTGGGTCCTCCGAGGACGAGCCGAACGTCGAGGCCAAGGCGGCGGGCGGCGGCCGCCGTCATCGCCGCGTGGTTCGACTGCGCGCCCCCGACGGTGACGACCACGTCGCTGCCGAGCGCGAGGACCCTGGCGAAGTCGTACTCGAGCTTCCTCGCCTTGTTCCCTCCCATCGCCAGGCCGGTCAGGTCGTCCCGCTTCACGAGGAGCTTCCCGAGGCCCAGGTGGTTCGCCAGCCGGGGCACCTCCTGCAGGGGTGTCGGCAGGCTGGCGAGCCGGACCCGGTCGACCGCGTCGAGGGCTTCGTCCAGGGATCCCACGTCGACTCCTCCCCGGAGCCGGCGACGAGGCTCCGTGCGAAGGGAGAATATCCGGAAGAACCGGTGTTCCTTGCTACGATCGCCCTCTTTTCCGGGGGTGAGGAGAGCCGATGTCGAAGGGCCAGCACGGGGAGCTCGCCGAGTTCACGCTGAAAGCGGTCGTCACGGGCATCATCCTCGGCGCGGTCTTCGGGGCGGCGAACGCCTACCTGGGTCTCCGCGTCGGGATGACGGTCTCGGCCTCGATCCCGGCCGCGGTCATGACGGTCGCGGTCTTCGGGGCTCTCCGGAAGCGCGGCACGATCCTGGAGGCGAACATCTCCCAGACCATCGGCTCCGCCTCCACCGCTCTCGCGACCGGCGCGATCTTCACGATCCCGGCGCTCTTCCTCTGGGGGATCGTGCCGCCCCTCCTCCAGGTGGCGGCCCTCTGCCTACTCGGCGGCGTCCTGGGAGTCTCGGCGATGATCCCGCTCCGGCGTCTCCTGATCGTCCGGGAGAAGGACACGCTCCCTTTCCCGGAGGGGATGGCCTGCGCCGTGGTACTCCGGGCGACCGCCGACGGCGCCACGGGAAGCGCCTGGATCTTCCGCGGCATGGCCGTGGGAGCCGCGGTGAAGCTGGCGATCTCCCTCCTCTTCCTCGTCCCGTCCGAGATCTCCGCGAAGATCCCGATCCTCCCGAAGGCCGAGGCCGGCATCGAGATCGCGCCGGCTCTCATCGCGGTCGGCTTCATCCTCGGCTACCCGCAGTCCGCCGTCTGCGTGGCGGGATCGATCGTATCGGCGTTCGCGCTGACCCCGCTCATCGCCTGGATCGGGGCCTCCCTCCAGGCGCCGCTCTTCCCCGAGACCGTGAGGCTGGTCTCGCAGATGGACGCGGGCGACATCTGGTCCCGGTACGTCCGGTACATCGGAGCGGGGGCCGTCGCGACCGGGGGGATCGTCACCGTCCTCCACAACCTCCCGGCCATGGCCTCGGCTTTCAAGGCGGTGGCGAAAGGGATGGCGCGGAAGGAGGACGGCGCTCCCGTCGCGGCGGTGGAGCGGACCGACCGGGACCTTCCGGGAGGCGTCGTGATCGGCGGCATCCTGATGGTCGTCCTGGTGGCCGGCCTGGTCCCCGGGGTCTTCGCCGGGAACATGGCGATGGGGCCGCGCCTCGTCTGCGCGGCGGGGGTCGGCCTCTTCGGCGTCCTCTTCGTCGCCGTGGCGGCGCGGATCGTCGGGATCGTCGGCGTCTCCTCGCAGCCCACTTCCGGCGTCGCGCTCGTGACGCTCCTCGGGACCGCGTCGGTCTTCGCCGCGGCCGGCTGGCTCCAGCCGGGAGCGCGGGCCGCGGTCCTGACCGTCGGCACGATCGTGGCGGTCGCCGCCTCGAAGGCTGGGGACATCTCGCAGGACCTCAGACCGGGTACCTCGTCGGGGCGACGCCAGCGCGGCAGCAGCTGGGCCAGCTGATCGGCGCGGCGTTCGCGTGCTGGGTGGTGGCGGGGACGGTCCTCCTCCTCGGAGCGGCGTACGGCTTCGGAACGAAGGAGCTCCCCGCGCCGCAGGCGATGCTGATGAAGACGATCATCGAGGGTGTCCTCGCCGGAAAGCTGCCGTGGGGGCTCGTTCTCTCCGGCAGCGGCATCTCCCTGGCCGCCTCCCTCTGCGGCGTCTCCGGCCTCGCCTTCTCGATCGGCGTCTACCTGCCGCTCGCCTCGATGGCGCCCGTCTTCGTCGGAGGATGTCTCAGCGCCCTGGTGGCGAAGCGAGCAGGCCCCGGCCCGGCCGACGACAGCAATCCTGGGATCCTCGCGGCGTCCGGGATCGTGGCGGGGGAGGGCCTTGCCGGGGTCCTGGTGGCGGCCCTCGTCGGGCTGAAATGGGCTCCGAAGGAGATGGCGCCGAGGCTGGCCGGGGATGCCGGGCTCCTGGCCGGAGCGGTCGTTCTCCTCCTGGTCAGCGCGTTCCTGGTCCGGGCGGGAAAGCGCTCCGCGGCCTAGACCGAACGGGGCGCCACTTCCCACCGACACCGCAGGCCCGAGGTCCGTCCCGGCCATGGCTCGATCCGCCGAGGACTGCCTCGCCAAGGGTGAATGTCGCCTCGATGCCCCTTCCGAGCTCTCCGCGACCCGTCGCCGACCCTCTCCGCCCGGACCCTCCGCCGAACTTCGGCCAGTATCGAAGCTCCTATCGCCCGACTTCGCGTCCCGGGAAGCTCAGGTCCCCAGGTAGCGCTCGGTCCGGTGGTTCAGGACGAGCGTCCCGTTGAAGACGACCATCCCGAGGACGGAGAGGGCCACGCGGCCGGGCGTGGCGATCGCGAGGGCGGAGAGCAGGATGAACGAGTCGGCCACGAGCTGCACCGTGCCAGCCCGCCAGCCGAAGCGTTCGTGCAAGAAGAAGGCGAGGACGTTGATCCCGCCGAGGCTCGCGCCGTGTCGGAAGAGGATCAGGACCGCCGTCCCCGCGATCAGGCCCCCCGTCACCGCCGCGAAGAACGGGTCGATCCGTTCGAACTTCACGACGTGGGGCATCAGCTCGGAGAAGCCGGTCACCAGTACCACGGAGAGGAAGGTCCTGCGAGTGAAACGCCAGCCCAGTTTCCTCACCGCCAGGACGTAGAAGGGGATGTTGGCCACAAAGAGGACCCGGCCGAAGCTGATCCCGGTCGCGTAGTGGCCGAGGAGGGCGACGCCGCTCGTCCCTCCCGTCAGGAGGCCGGAGGCCGACGTGATCGCGATCGAGAAGGCGAAGAGGAGGGAGCCGGCCAGGTAGGCCTGGGCATCCTCCAGCCTCGTGTGCTTCAACACCGCCCGGTCCGGCGGCTCTTCGATCGGGGCCAGGGGGGCGCCCGGTTCAGGCTCCAACGGCGCGGCTCCGGGCCTCCACCGCTCCCCGCCGCTTGGCGAAGGCGAGGATCGCCCCCAGCGCCACCGACAGGAACGCGGCGAAGATGATCCGCAGTTCCGGGGGGAGGAGGAACGTGAAGGTGTGGGCCGGAATCCAGAAGAGGGGGATCGTCCGGAAGAGAACGAAGCCGATGAAGCCGTTCCAGTCGATCGTCGCGGCGACCTTCGCCACCGGGATCGAGCTGACCGCCGAGAGCCTTCCGCCCGCCAGGTCGAGCCAGGTGTCGGTCAACCGGTGGGCGAGCATGAGGGTCGGGGCCCAGGTCAGGTTCTTCACGGCGCTGATCCAGAACGCCCGCGAGACCTTCTCGCCGAGCGGCCCGGGAAGCGACGGCAGGAGGCCGGCGCTCGAGGCCGCGGCGATGCCGGCGGAGAAGACGGGGAAGATGAGCGCCAGGGCGGAGCCGATCAAGCCCCAGACGATCGCCCGGTAGGGGAGCCCGGCCGGAGCCTTCCACTCGCCGGTCACGACCCGGATGGCGAGCAGCTCTCCCATCGAGGCGAGAACGGCGAACTTCAGGAAGCCCATCCCGTAGGGGTGAGCGCGGGTCGCGCCGATCAGGACCTCCCGGGTCGCCGGCGCCGCGAAGAGGGCGACGACGGAGAGGAGGGCCGCGGCCCAGACGAGGTCTCCGCGCTTCACGTGCCGTCCTCCGGTCAGGCCGTCGCCCGGCCGCTTCCGGTCTCAGGAGCGACCCGTGCGCCGAAGGCCTTCGGCGCCTTCAGGAACGTGCAGGCCACGGCCCCGAGGACCGCCACGACCCCCACCAGGAGGATCGGCAGGTGGTAGCTCTCGGTGGCGTGGAGGATCGCGCCCCCGAGGCCGACGCCGATGGCGCCGGCGAAGAGAGAGACGCCGAAGGAGACGGCGAAGACCTTCCCCATGATGCTCTGGGGATAGTGGAGCGAGATGAAGACCGAGAGCGCGGGGATGGTGAACGACTCGAAGAAGCCGCAGAGGAAGAGGGTGACCCCGAGCAGCGCCGCGCTGTCGTGGACGAACGGCAGGCGGACCGCCGACATGAAGACCGCCGACAGGAGGAAGCCGGCGACCAGGAGGGGCCGGGCGTTCCCCTTCAGGACCTTGTCCAGGAAGATCCCCGACCCGATCGCGCCGAGGATCATCCCGATCTGGACGGCGATCATCTTCTGTCCGGCGGCCATCGCCCCGAGGCCGAGACCGAGCGGCGCGGGGACCGCGAGGTAACCCGGCGTCTGCTGGTTGAAGGCGTTCATGATCCAGACGAAGGCGAACATCCCGAGGACCCCGACCCAGAACGCCGGCTCCCGGAGGGCCCGGCCGAAGTCGCCCGCTCCGCCCGCCTCCTCCGCCGAGGGAGCGGAGACGGTGGGTTCCTTCACGAACAGCGTCGCGACGCAGAGGACGAGGCTGATCGCCGGCACGACCGCGAGCCAGGCCACCGCCGCCCGCCAGTCGCCGCCGTTCGCCTGGACCACGGGAGGCATGGCGCCGAAGCCGAGGGCCACGCCGAGCGCCATCCCGGAGCCCTGGGCGCCGCTGAAGATCCCCCGCTCCTGCGGCGGGAACCATCGCGCGGCCACCGCCGGGACGCAGGCCGAGATCGGGCCGGAGCCGAGCCCCATGACGACGCGCGTCAGGACGAGTCCGGCCACCGTCTTGCCGAGGACGGGAACGAGAAGGCAGCCTGCGACGAGCAGCACCCCTCCCGTCACGATCGTCACCCGGGCGCCGAACCGGTCGATGAGCGGCCCCGAGACGAGGACGGAGACGGCGCTGGAGAAGTAGTAGGTCGCCATCGCGGCGAGGGTCGCCTGCCCCACGTCCAGCCCGAGGCTCCCCGCCACCTCCCCGAGGACCGGCGCGAAGAGGATGATGAGCATCCCGCACGTCACGTACCCGAACGTGACCGTCGCGAGCAGGAACCACCGGAACGCCGGGTAGCCGCCGGAGCTCTTCATCGTCTTCCCTTCCCTTCCGCCGTGCCGTTCGTCTCAGGCATGAGGGCCGCCCGCCTCGCCGTCGAGGACCCGGGCGCTCTCGTCGCCACGCAGGACCCGGAGCGCCCCTTCGGCCAGCGCCAGGAGTTCGTCCTCGCCGGGATAGGCCCTGACCTTCGCGATCCACTCGACCGCTTCCCGGATCGCGTTCCGGAACCCCTCCGAGTGCGCCATCCCGCCGGTGAGGAGAATGGCGTCCACCCGTCCGCGGAGGACGGCAGCCATGGCCCCGACCTCCTTGGCCACCTGGTAGCACATCGCGTCGAGGACGGCGGCGGCGAGGGTGTCGCCTTCGGCGACCCGCCGCTCGACCTCCTGGAGGTCGTTCGTCCCGAGGTAGGCCTGGAGGCCCCCTTCCCGGAAGAGGAGCGTCTCGACTTCCTTCCTCGTGTACTTCCCGCTGAAGCAGAGGTCGACCAGCCCCATGACCGGCACGCCGCCCGCCCGCTCGGTGGAGAAGGGCCCCTCCTCCCGGGTGTTGTTCACCTCCACCATCCGGCCCCCCTCGTGCGCCGAGACCGAGATCCCGCTGCCGGCGTGGACGACGACGAGGCGGAGAGCCGGGTAGGGCCGCCCCACCTCCCGGGCGTACCGCTTCGCCACCGCCTTCGTGTTGAGGGCGTGGGAGAGGCAGGGACGGGCCAGGAGGGGCGTTCCGGAGAGGCGGGCCTTGTCGGGCCACTCGTCCACGCTGACCGGGTCGACGACGTAGGCCGGCGCCCCGGAGCGCGAGGCCATCCGGCTCGCGAGGAAGGCCCCGAGGTTCGACGCGTGTTCGCCTCGGGCGGCCCTTCTAAGCTCGTCGAGCATCGTCTCCGTCACCCGGTACGTCCCGCTCGCGAGCGGCCGGAGCAGACCCCCTCGCCCGACCACGGCACTCAGCTCCTCCACCGAGTGGCCGGCGGCCGCCAGCTCCGCCTCGATTCGAGCCGCGCGGAGGTCGCACTGGTCGAGGATCGGGCGCCCGCGGAAAGGCGCCAGCTCGTCCGCCTCGTGGCGCACGGTCTTCACCAGCACCGGCGAGACGTTCACGAAGAGCCCGAACTTCGTCGAGGTCGAGCCCGGGTTGACCGCCAGGATCCTCGCGTCAGCCGGCAAAGAGCACCCCCAGGGCGACCGAGTTGAGCTTGTCCTCCGAGCTCTCCACCCGGGAGGTGATCAGGATCGGGAGCTTCACGCCGACGATGAAGTGGGCGCACGACGACCCCCCGAGGTACTTCGACGCCTTCCCCAGGATGTTCCCCGCCTCGATGTTCGGGACGATCAGGCAGTCCGCGTGGCCCGCCACGGGGCTCGTGATCCCCTTCTCCCGGGCCGCCGACTCGAGGAGGGCGTTGTCGAGCGCGAGCGGCCCGAAGACCTCGGCGTCGCCCAGCTCCCCGGCCTCGCCCATCCGGGTCAGCGCCTGGGCGTCCACCGTCGACGGGACCGAGGGCGAGACGACCTCCGTCGCGCTCAGGATCGCCACCTTCGGCCTGGCGATGCCGAGCCGCTGGAGGACGGCGATGCCGTTCCGGGTGATCTGCGCCTTCTGCTCGAGGTTGGGCGCCACGTTGATCCCGCCGTCCGTCGACAGGATGAGGCGCCGGCGGCCGTCCCGGACCACCTCGAAGAGGTACGCGTCGCTCAGGAGCGGACCGGTCCGGAGGCCGGACTCCCGGTCGAGGACCGCTCTCAGGAGGACGTCGGTCCTCACGTGGCCCTTGAGGAGGATGTCGACCACGCCGTCCCGCGCCATCCGGACGGCGCAACCCGGAGCGTCCAGGGTGTCGACGATCTCCGCCGAGGCGAGGAGCGCCCGGAGCCCGAGCGTCTCGGCCCTCGCCCGGATGGCCACCCCGTCGCCGATCAGGACCGCGTGGACGAGCCCCTGCTCGAGCGCCTCGGACGTCGTCGTCAGGGCGACGTCCTCGTTGGCGTCCACCACCGCGAGGCGCTTCGGTCCCGCCTCCCGTGCCCGCTCGCGGAGAGCCTCGAAGGTCTCGATCGCCGTCGCCGTCTGGAGCATGGCCCCTCCTCAGTTACCCGCTATTCGGTACAGCTGTACTGTCTAACGGTTACGGACGAAAGTCAAGGCTCGCCCGGGGGAGGCCCCTCGGGGCGGCTCCTTCCCGTGCCCGGACCGGCCGCTACGCGGACCCGGGCAGGGTGAGGGAGATCCTCGGGTTCTCTCGGTCGAGGATGCGGAAACCGAGCCGTCCACCGCAGAAGCGCCGGATCAGGTCGATCGCCTCGGCGCCAATCGCCTCGACCTCGCCGCGGCCGACCGGCGGGAGCGCGTCGACGTTCAGCTCGATCGCCGTGGTCTCCGGGAGCGTCAGGGTGTGGTTCGCCTGGCGCCAGCTCCAGCGACGCGTCACGACCGTCTTCCCCTCGACGAAGATCACCTCGCCCGGATCGGGGTGCTCCATCTCGGTCGATCCGAACGGGACGAACTCCTCGTCGCCCGTGGCGCGCCGGAGCTCGAGGTCGCCCGTGACGACGTCGATCGCGTGCGCCCCAGCGGGGACGAGGTGCCGGAGCGAGAGGACGTTCCCGATGTCGACCAGGGCGCTGATCGACGGGATCTGCTGCCCCCGGACGACCCGCCTGGCCATCGCCTCGATCGAGGGGCGGAAATCGTTCGGCTTCACGCCGAGCGTCTTGTAGGCCTCGCGCCAGCTCGCGATCCGGGGGTGGGCGGGGAGGCCGGCGGCGTCGGCCTTTTCCGCCACGCCCTTCTCCGCCTCCCGGAGCAGGCCGACGAGCTCCGGGCTCGAGGGGCCGTTCTTCACGTCGACGGCGAGGACGACTCCCCGCACGTAGGACGGGAAGAGTGAGAAGACGGCCCCGTCGATCGAGAGGGTCCGGTCGGTCGCGCTCATTCGTTCTCTCCTGTCCTGTCCCGCGCTACTTGATGTACACGTACCGCGCCTCGCGCCCCTTCCCTTCGACGGAGAGGTCCGCGAAGGGGTTGTAGGCCGGATTCTGCACGACCTTGAAGAGCGTGTAGAGCTGGGGGAGGAAGACGCCCCAGTTCCCGATCTCCTCGATGCAGTGCGCGGACCAGACGAGGCCGTCGGCGTGGGTCTCCTTCCTTCGGGCCCCGATCGCGGACGACTTGCCGACGACGCCGTAGTCGGTCTTCTCGTACTGGTGGATCCGGAACCCCATCGGGTCGTTCGCGGTCAGCGCCTCCTCGCCGAGGCCGAGGCCGGCGACGATCACGACGTGCTCGTAGCAGACGGTGTCGCGGATCGCGGCGGGCACGTCTTCGAGCTTCTCCATCCGGATGTAGAGGTTCTGACGGGTGCCGTCGTTCCACGTCTGCGGGGCGATGTGGACGGAGCCGATCGGGTTGCCAGGCTTCACCGGGACGGCCCACTGGAGCGGCTCGTGCTGGGAGGGGTGCCACAGGAGGAAGCCCTTCTCCATGTTGCTCCAGAACCAGTCGATCATCCGCGGGGTGATCCCCTCGTGCTTCCAGTCGATGTGGGTGCCGATCGCGTCCTGGGTGATGCTCGTTTCCATGAAATGCTCCTTGTTTCAGGCTTCCAGGCCCGGGGAGCCTGGTCGATTCCGAGGAGGGTGGAGGTCGGGAGGAGGCCTCAGAGGGAGGTCCTCCTCAGGAAAGCCTTCTGGAAGCCGGCCACCGACGCCGGCTCGAGGTGCCTCACCTCCCGCGCGATCTCGCCGGCCCGCCTCCGTGCGGCGCCGCAGGCGAGGAGGTGGATCGCGCCGTCCGCCGCGGCGTTCCCCACCTTGACGATCCGCTCCGGCGGGATCGCCGGGAGGAGGCCGATCGCCTGGGCCGCCTCGACGGCGAGATAGAAGCCGAAAGCTCCCGCGACGAGGATCGTCCCGATCGCCTCCTCCGCGAGGTCGTGCTCGGTGAGGAGGAGGTCGAGCCCCGCCCGGATGGCCGCCTTCGTCAGCTGGATCGTCCTCACGTCGTCCTGCGTGAAGACGATGGGCCTCGCCGCCGTCTTGCCGGATGTCCGTTCCTCGTGGAGGACGACCTCCCTCTCCCCTCCCCGCTCGCGAACGAGAGGGTGCGCGAGCGAGAGCGCGCCCCGCGCGTTGACGACGCCCGTCCGGCGGAGCTCCGCCAGGAGGGAGAGGACGCCGGAGCCACAGAGGCCGGAGGGGGGAAACCCGCCGATCGTCCCGAGGCGCACCTCGCCGCCGTCGATCCGGACCCTCTCGATCGCCCCGTCCCCGGCCTTCACGCCGCAGGTGAGCCTCCACCCCTCGAACGCCGGCCCGGAAGCGCAGGAGACCGCCGTCCGCCGTCCGCCGGAGGAGAGCGTGATCTCGGTGTTCGTCCCGACGTCGAAGAGCGCCCAGCACCCGGCCGGAGGGTCCGAGAGGACCTCCTGGAGCGCAGCGACGTGGTCGCTCCCGACGAAGCCCCCGATGTTCGGGCCGAAGGTGACGCGGGCGCCCGGGCCGAAGGAGAGCCCGAGGTCCGAGGCCGGCCGGTCCACCGCCTCGAGGAAATCCGGGCGGTAGGGGGCGCGGGCGAGACCTTCGACCGGGAGCCCGAGCAACAGATGCTGCATCACCGTGTTCCCCACGAAGGCCGCTTCGACGATCTTCTCCGGGCGGCCCGACGTCAGCTCCGATCCCAGCTCGTCGACCGCCCCGAGGACGGCCCGCTGGAGCTCGCGGCGCGCCTCCCCCTCGAGGGCCCGCTCGAGGCGGCTGATGACGTCCGCTCCCCAGGCGCCCTGGGGGTTCTCCATCGCCGCCATCGCGAGAATCTCGCCGCTGACGAGGTCGACGAGCGCGGCCGCGAGGTTCGTCGTCCCGACGTCGACGGCGAGGCCCAGCGGACTCTCCGACCCCTCGACGAGCGAACCGTCCCGGCGCCGCCAGCGGCCTCCCCCGTCGAGGAGAACGACGGGCTCCTCGATCCGGGCCATGGAACGCGCCCCCTCCTGGCCCCGCACGACCGCGGCCGCGCTCCGGACAGGGACGTGGACGACGCACGGCCCGGAGGGGCTCGACGTGCAGGCCCGCCTCCAGCCCGCTTCGATCTCTCCCGAATCGAAGAGCTCCCGGTCCTCCGCGCCCGGCGCGGGGACGGCCCCCTCGATCCTCACGGCGCAGCTGTCGCAGCGGCCGAGGCCGCCGCAGCTCGACGCGATCCGGACACCGAGCCTCCGGGCCGCGCCGAGGAGCGTCTCGTCCCGGCCGCGCGTTCCCTCCCGCCCCGAAGGGAGGAAGGTCACCGGGACGGAGGCGGCCGCGACGCTCATCGACCCCGCGGCTCCCCGGGCATTCCTATCCCTTGACCGCCGCGAGCATCGCCTCGACGTTCTCGATCTTCGCGTTCGGCGGCATCGTGCAGGCCGGCGCGAGGATGAAGCCGTCGCCCATCTCCTCGATCAGCTTCCGGCTGTAGGTGTAGACCTCGTCCGGCGCGGAGAAGGCGAGCATCGGCGAGGGGACGTCCCCCTTGATGCACATCCGGTCCCCGAGGACGTCCCTGATCTTGAAGATGTCGGTCGTGTGCTCGCAGGCGAAGACGCAGCTCCCCTTCGGGAATTCCCGGAAGAAGTGGAGGTCGCGTTCCCAGTCCCCCTCGAAGTGGAGGTTCGCGACGATCCCCTCCGCGTGGATCGCCTCGATCACCGCCTTCAGGTAGGGCCAGACGAAGCGCTCCCAGAAGCGCGGCGAGAGGAACCCGCTCGAGCCGCGGCCGACGCCGAGGAAGACCGTCAGCGGCTTCACGGGCAGGAAGGCGAGGACCTCCCGGATCTCCGCGATCATCTCCGGCAGCATCACGTCCATCGCCGCCTGCACCCGGTCGGGCGTCTTGAACAGGTCGCGCATGAACTTCCCCATGCTCCGGCCGCCCGAGAGGGGCTCGAGGGGGATCGCCCCGTTGACCGGCAGCGTGAAGACCGGAAGGCCCTGCGCCATCGCGAGCTTCGCCCCTGCCGCGGCCCCGGCCATCATCTTCGGCACGTACTCGGAGAGGTCGAGACCGAGCTTCTCCTTGCAGTACGACGCGAAGAACGGCCGCCACCCCATGACGACGATCCGGTCGTAGTCGTCCGCCGAGAGCCGTTCCGACTCGTCGACCATGTAGGGGCGCCCTTCCTCGAGCTCGCGCCCGGCGACGAGCATCCGCGCCATCAGGATCGCGCCGACGTAGTCAGGGACGCAGGACGTCATCTCCGTCGCGTCGAACCCCGGCAGGGCCGCGAACGATCGCATGATCACCTCGGCCGAGTAGACCGGCTCCGTCGAGAAGCGGGCCATGCTCGCCCCGAGGTGATTGACGCAGAACGTGTCCGAGTTCGATATCACCGGCGTCCGGTCGGGCTTCTCGAGAGCGAGCGCGGCTTTCAGGCGCGCCAGGCGCGGGAAGAACTCCGGGTGGGGGGGCGGGAAGCTCTCCATCTCATCCTTCCGGGGCGAGGCCGTCGCCACCGGGTCGTGCCGTCGCCGCGGGCGGACCGAAGATCCGCTCGACCGTCACCGTCTCCCCGGGAGCCAGCGACAGGAACTCCTCGTCCCAGGGGCCCGTGAGGAGCTTGCCGAGGAAGCGGAGCGAGCCCGGGACGACGGCGTGTTCGAGCTTCAGCGCCTCGGCGATCAGGCGGGTCCTCTCGACGAATGCGGGGAGGTCGTAGGCGCCCGTCTCGACGACCGCGAGGCGACCGTAGTGGGCGAGCATCCGGGCCCGAAGCCTCTCGGCCCTCTCGGCTCCCCACTTGCGGATGGCGGCCTGGTGCTCGGCCCAGAGGTTCGTCTCGTGCTCGAGCCACCCCTCCGTCAGGAAATAGGTGCCGACCTCGGCCGAGACCTCCTTCCGCCGCTCGCACGACCCGAGGAGGAGCGTGATGCAGTCGTCCGCCCTCGGGAGGACGAGCCGGAAGTCCCTCGCGGTCAGCCCGACGACCGAGTTCCCGCAGTACCCGAAGGCGACGAGAACGGTCCCGGCATCCTCGATCCGGTCCAGCTCCTCCTGGAGGCGGCCCCGCAGGACCTCGGGACGGTTGTGGAGCCCCGACTCGATCCAGCGGACCTCGCCGGCGAAGCCCGTCTCGGCGGCAGCCTTCAGGACCTCGCTCTCGATCGTCCGGCAGGCGAGGAGAACCGTCCTCATCGCAAGCTCTGTTCCGCGTCCCTCGCCGGGCCGCTACGCCTCGACCGCCTCGATCATCGCCATGACGTTCTCGAGCTTCGCGTTCGCGGGCATCGTGCAGGCGGGGGAGAGGATGAAGCCGTCGCCCATGTCGGCGATGAGCGCCTTGCAGTAGGCGCGGACCTGGTCCGGCGTCCCGAACGCGAGCAGCGCCGACGGGACGTCCCCCTTGATGCACATCCGGTCGCCCAGGATCTTCTTCGCGAGGCGGATGTCGGTCGCGTGGTCGCAGGCGAAGACGCAGCTCCCTTTCGGGAACTCCCGCAGGCGCGGCAGCTCGCGGTCCCAGCAGGAGTCGAAATGGAGGTTGGCGACGACCCCCTCCTCCACGATCGCCTCGATCATCGACTTCATGTAGGGCCAGACGAATCGCTCCCAGAGCTTCGGCCCCCAGAACTCCGGCGAGCTGCGGGCGAGGCCGATGAAGACGCTGAACGGCTTCACGGGCGACTCGCGGATCGCCTGCTTGATGATCCCGATCATCTGCGGGTGGGTCGCGTCCATCGCCGCCTGGACCCGGTCCGGCATCCGGTGGATGTCTCTCACGAAGCGGGCCATCGTCCGGCCCGCCGAGAGCGCCTCGAGCGGTGTGCCGCCGCCTAGGGCTATGGTGAACGTTGGGATCCCGAGCGCCGCGAGGCGCTTCGTCCCCTCCATCCGGGCCGCGATCGATTGCGGGACGTACGACGGCACGTCGACCCCGAGGTGCTCCTTGGCCCACGGGACGAAGAACCCGAACCAGCCCCGCTGCGCGATGACGTCGTAGTCGGCCTCGGTCATCCGCTCCTGCTCGTCCACCATCCAGGGCGCTCCCTCGGGGAGGTCGCGCCCGGCGATCTTCATCTTGCTCAGGAAGACCGCGGCGACCCAGTCGGGCTCGGCCACGGCCATCTCTGCCGCGTCGAAGCCGGGGAGGAGCTCGAAGGAGCGCGCCGTCACCTCGGCCGAGTACATGAGCTCGGACGAGAAGCGGGACATCGGCGCGCCGATGTGGTTCGCGCAGAAGGCGTCGGACCAGGAGATGACCGGGGTCCGGTCGGGCTTTTCGAGCGCGACAGCCGCCTTGAGGCGTGCAAGCCTCCGTCCGTAGGCCTCGCCGGGGTTCGCGGGGGCTGCCATCGCCGCCCTACGCCGCCGCCCCGGCCCTGGTCTTGAACCAGTCCACGGCGATCATCGCGTCCTTGCAGACGAGGTCCGCGCCGACATACCGGCCGGCGGCCTCGTCGAGGGGTCCCCCGCCGACGAGGATCTTCAGGCCGTCGCGCAATCCCGCGGCCTCGATCTCCTCGATGCAGCTCTTCACGTTCCCGAAGCAGGTCGTCAGGAGGCAGGAGATGCCGACCGCCGCCGGCCGGTGCTCGCGGATCGCCTCGACGAACTTCGTCGCCGGGACGTCGACCCCGAGGTCGATGACCTTCACGCCGTGGCTCGCCAGGACGGAGCGGACGATATTCTTCCCGATGTCGTGGACGTCCTGGTGGACCGTCCCGAGGACCAGCGTGCCGAGGGTCCCGGCCGCGTCGGTGGCCTCGGTGCCGAGCTTCTTGCCCGCCTCGTTGAAGATCTCGGCGGACATGATGAGCTCCGAGAGGTAGTAGTCCTTTTCCTCGAACCTCTTCCCCACGATCGCCATCCCCTCCTGGAGGGCCGCGATGATCTCGAGGGACGGCGTTCCGTTCCCCAGGAGGCGGTCGATCTCGGAGAGGACGACGTCCTCATTCAGATCGGCCATGGCTTCCGAAAGGGCGCTGCTCATTGTCGTCTCCTCGTTCAGGCGGCCACGAGGCCGTTCTGTTCGGCGTAGATCTGCGGAAGGAACGATGCCAGGTTCGCGTACTCGTGGACGTTGTGGACCGCGAGCCCCTTGACGACGAAGTCGGGGATCCTCACCGTGTCCGGGATGCAGCGGACCGCCTTGCGGTCGATGATCCGCATCCCCATCCAGAAGCGGGTCCGGAACTCGATACCGCCCGGGATCTCCCTCACCAGGTGGCACATGATGGCCGGAGCCTTGAAGCTCGGGACGCCGGGAGGTGGCGCGAGCATGATCGAGGCTCCCTTGCCTCCGGCAAAGGTCCCGACGTTCGGCGCCTTGAAGCGCTCCATGTCGAACCCGAACTCCTCCGGGGTCATGAACTCGATGGCGATCTTCTCGGCGCAGGGACCCCCGCAGTTCTCGATGACGTAATGGGTGAGGCCCTGGAACTTCTCCCGGAGCCCCCGCTGCGGGTCGAGAACCTTCGCCCGGTCCCGCTCCGAGAGCGAGATGTCGAAGTGGTACGGCGGATTCCAGATCTTGTACCGGAGCGGCTCGAGGGCGTGCCAGGCGAACCACCAGTCGACCATTTCGACCGTGACGCCGGGCATCGGGAGGCGGTTCGCGATGAACCCGGTCCCGTCGGGCATCACGCACCACCCCGCCTCGCACGCGAGGTCCCCGGGGTTCAGGAGGTCGCTGCGCCGGTCCGCAGGGACGGCGAGGGACGGGTCGATCGGCCGGTCCATCGCCGCGACCCGCTCCGCGGCTGGCTGGGCCAGCGGCTTGTAGAAGTACTTCGAGAAGGGGCGCGCGATCTCTTCCGGCGTGAGGTCGGTCATCTTGACGTCTTGCATCGCCTTTTCCCTCTTACTTGATCGCTTCGTACATCGTCTCGTAGAACCACGGGTCGACGACGGCCGGTGTCTTGAACCGCTCCACGGGGAGCGGCGTCGCCGAGACGACGACCTTCCCGTCCTTCAGCTCGACGTCGACCCACTTCCTCCAGGTCGCGTCGTCCCGCTTCGGGAAGTCCTCGCGGTAGTGCCACCCGCGCGACTCGGTCCGCGCGAGGGCGCTGGTGAAGTAGATCTCGGCGCACTGGGCCATGTTCTTCAGGTCGTGGCAGAGCCCCAGCACGTGCCAGTCGCCGCCGGGGGTCACCTGATCGCACTCGGCCGCGACCTCGGCCACCCGGGCGAGCGATTCCTGGATCCGCCCGGCGCTCTTGCGGGCGCTGTAGCGCGGAGGCGAGATGACCTCCTGGAGCCGGAAGGTCGACTCCCTCACGTCGAGGCCCTTCTCGCGGGCCATCGGGGCGTAGATCCCCTCCTTGAGCCGGGCGACCTGGTCTGCGTCGATCTCCGGCTCGGACGCCGAGGCCGCGTACTCCGCGAGCGACTTTTCCGCCAGGAGCGACGAGACCGCGGCCCAGGTGATCCCGGAGCCGCGGATCCGGCTCGGCGGTGGAACGGCGCCGGCCCAGCCGGCTCCCGACCGGCTCGTGTCCCCGAGCGCCCACATCCCCTCGAGCGACGACCGCATCTCGTGGTCGGTCATCACGGGGCTGCACTCCCCGATGAACATGGGGATCACCTCCGGCCGCCACGAGCGGTCGGACGTGTACTTCCCCTCCCCTTCCCAGAGCCGGAGCCAGAACTTCTTCGCCTGCGGCCGGTTCCAGCGGAAGAGGAAGTCGCCCACGGCGAGCGGGTTCTTGTAGAAGAGCTCGGTCTCCTCGAAGGAGATCGGCCCCTTCCCGTCCCGGACCTCCTTCTCCATCCCCAGGATGATCCCGAGGTCGACGTCGGTCTCGAAGTCGGGGCAGTACTTCTTCGCGATCCACTCGTTGTCGGCGTTGTAGAGGGCGTACTGGCTCCCGACCATCGCCGCCTGGTTCCCGCGCAGCCCGAGGTTGTAGAAGTTCGAGAACTCGGCGTTCCGCATCCGGGCGCCGGCGCGCCACGCCGCCGCGATCCCGTCCCCGCGCGCGCTCGACCACATGTTGGCGACCATCCAGCAGCAGGAGCCGGTCGCGTTGACGACCGCTTTCGCCTTGAAGGTCCGGAACGCGCCGTTCGTGATGTCGAAGCCGACCGCCCCCACCACGCGGTTCCCCTGAGTCAGGAGGTCGACCACCTGCGTCTTGTCGACCGCCTTCACGCCGTACTTCAGGGCGACCTTCCGGAGCTTCATCAGGATGTCGAGGTCGAAGGCGCAGAGGGCCCAGAGCGGGAGGAGGCCCGAGCGCGCGAGCGAGCCGTCGGCCTCCCGGGCCACGTTCACGCCCCAGCGCTCGAGGTGCGCGACCATCTCCATCGTCGTCCCGCAGACCTTCTCGAGGAGCTCCTGGTCCTCCAGCCCGTGGCCGTGGTGCGCGGAGTAGTACTCGCGGAACTTCCCGACGTCGTCCTTCTCCTCCATGACCCACATGACCCCGGCCCCCTTGTTCGCCTTCGACCCGGACCACCCCGCCGTCGACTTCTCGACGAGGAGGACGGAGAGTTCCGGGTTCAGCTCCTTGACCCGGTTCGCCACGATGTACCCGGCCAGGCCGGCGCCCAGGATCAGGACGTCCGCGGAGTGGACTTCACCGTTGGTGTCGAGGCTCGCCATCGCTTCCCCCTGCTTCGGTGCCATGTCCGGTCAACCCGCCACGTAGGAAAGGGGGTAGAAAGACCTCGGATAGGGCTCCGGGATCCGGACCGGGTTGTGGGGGATCACCTTCACCGCCCCGTCCGGACAGGAGAGCTCGCACCAGTTGCAGGTCGCGCACTCCTGGGGGTACCGGACCTGCGGAAACTCTTCCTCCCAGACGATGACGTCGTTGAAGCAAGCCTTGTAGCAGCGCTTGCAGCTGTTGCAGAGGTCGTGGTCGATCGTGATGACGTGCATGGCTGCTTCCTCCGGTTGAACCCACGATGCAATACAGGCGTACCGTAGAATAGAAGCGTGCGCACCCTCCGTCAAGGGCCAAATGGGCCGGCGATGGGGGCGGGCGTCCGTTACCGGCCGACCCTCTCCTGGAGGGCGTTGCAGTGGTGGACCAGAGCGCGCACCAGGGCGGCCTCGCTCTCCTCGAACCTCGAGGTCGGCACCGGCATCGAAATGGCGGCCAGCTGTCCGTCCGGCCCCTTCAGCGCCACGGCGATCGCGCTGATCCCCTCGGAGTTCTCCTCGCGGTCGTGCGCCACGCCGGTCTTCCGGATCTGGTCGAGCTCCTTCTCTAGCACCGGCCAGGACGTGATCGTGGTGGCGGTCTGGCGCGTGAGCTTCATCTTCTTCTTCAGCCTCGCGAGCCGCGCCTCGTCGTAGGCCGCCAGGATCGCCTTCCCGTTCGCGGAGCAGTGGAGGGCGAACGACTCTCCGACCCCGGACACGGCCGTGAGACGGTGGGTCCCGGCGACCTGCTCGACGAACACGACCTTCTCGTTGTCGGCCAGGCAGAGGTCGACGGTCTCGCCGGTCTCCTGCGAGAGGGCCTCCATCGTCGCCCGGGCCATCTCCCGGAGCTCCAGACGCGCGGCCTTGGCGAGACGGATCAGGGCCGGACCGAGCCGGACCCCCCGTCCCGTCGACGAGGCGAGGACGAGGTTCTCCCGGTCCAGGGCGTCGACGATCCGCTGGACGGTCGAGCGGGAGAGGTCGACCAGCTTGGCAATCTCCCCCAGCGAAAGGCCGTCGGGATTCCGTTCGAGGGCACGCATGATCGATGCGGCGCGCGCGATCACCTGGACGCTCTGGCGCTCCCCCCTCCGCTTGGGCGCCGATCCAGCCGGGACAGGGCTCTTCATCGCCTCGGACCCCTCCAGGACGGCAGTGCCGCCCACGGTGCGATCGTACCGTAACGGATGGCTACCGACCCCTCCGCGGGAAAATGAGGCGATCACCTCCGTCCCGCCATCAGCTCCGCCACGTCCGCCTCTTTCCCTGCCGCGAGGATCGCCTCCGGAACCGCCGCGTCGCCCTTCACCCGCTGGCCGGGCTGGCCGAGCGCCGAGAGGACCTCCGCGGCCCCCGGGCCGAGGAAGACCGCCTTCCAGGGGGCGACGGCGTCCGGCGAGAGGAGCCCGTCCTTCAGCTTCCCCGCGAGGGCGCAGGCCGAGCGGCTCGGTACGCCGGCCGCCACGCAGCGGCGATAGGCCTCCCCGGCGGAGCGTCCCGTCCGGAATGCCTTCACGTTCAGCTCCTGGACCTTCTCCCCCTTGGGCTCGAAGAGCTCCCGGATCGCCGCCTCCACCGTCTCCTCCGGCATCCCGAGCCACGGCGCCGAGGCGCCCAGGAGGACGATGTTCGCCGCCTTCACCGAGCCGCACTGGCGGGCGAGGGCCTCGCCGGGGAGGAGGACGTGGTTCGGCTCGCGCCCGACGGCGGCGAGGACCTCGTCCACGTCCGGATACGACTCGATGTTCTTGAAGGGGTCGGAGCTCGTGACGAGAGCGCCTTCCAGGGCGAGCAGGGAGACGTAACGGAGCGCCTCGAGGGGCTCCACCGAGAGGACGAGATTCGCCTTTCCCCGGGGGATCACCTCGGAGCGGACCGTGTGGTCGGCATAGCGCAGGTGCGAGACCACCTCGCCCCCCCGCTGGCTCATCCCGTGGACCTCGGCCTGCTTGAACTGCCACCCCAGCCGGTTGGCCGCGATGTCGAGGGCGATCGAGATCGAGAGGATTCCCTGTCCGCCCACGCCGCAGAGGACGATGTTGGTCTCCATGCTCAGCTCCTCGCCGTCTGGATGCACTCGCGCCGGGCGATGATCACCGAGAGACCCTTGTGCTCCACCTCGCGCTTCACGAGCGCCACGTTCTCCTCGTGGTGCTTCCGGTGAGGGTTGATGACGTGGAGGTGGTCTTCCCGGACTCCGAGCCCCTTCACGACGCGAACGAGGGCTTCTCCGGTCACCATCGACTCCTGGAACCCCGTCATCGCCGTGGTCCCGTTGTCGAGGAGCATGACCGTCATCGGCACATCTCGCTTCGCCGCGTCGACGAGCGACGACATGCCGGAGTGGAGGAAGGTCGAGTCGCCGATGCTCGCGATGGCGGGGTGGACGCCCGCCGCCGCGGCGCCCATCGCCATGCTGATGGAGGACCCCATGTCGATGCTGGCGTGGACCGTCTGGAACGGCGGGAGGTAGGCAAGGGCGTAGCAGCCGATGTCCCCGAAGACGTGCGTTCCCGGATAGGTGTCGAGGACGACGCGGATGGCGGCGTTGCTGTCGATGTGCGGACAGCCGTTGCACATCGACGGCGGCCGCCCCGCCAGGGCGAGGCCGGAGGCCGCCCGGTGCGGGCGCGCGGGGAGGCCGAGGGCTTCCCTCACGAGGTCCGGGGAGAGCTCCCCGGTTCTCGGCGCCGCCCCGTCGAGCTTGCCCCGGATCGCCTTGCCCCGCGGCCGGTCGAGGAGCCCGCGCAGCATCCCCTCGATGTGGGGATAGCCGTCCTCCAGGACGAGAACGGTGTCGACGGAATCGAGGAGCTTCTCGACGAGGGCGACCGGGAGCGGGTAGGCCCCGATGGCCAGGTAGGGAGGCGCGGAATCCTCCGGCCCGTAGTTCTCGAGGAAGTAGTTGACCGCGATCCCCGCCGCGATGACGCCCGTCCTCGAGCCGCTCCGGCCGAGGTCGAGCGTGTTCCAGCGGCACGTCTCCGACCAGGCCGTCAGGTCCGCGTGCTTCGCCGCGAGCGCCGCCACCCCTTTGCGCGCGTTCACCGGGAGGAGGCTCCAGCGGGCGTAGTCGGTGCTCGGCTGGAGGGGCCTGGGAGGGCGCTTCTCGGCGAGCGCCACCCCGCTCCGGGTGTGGGCGATCCGCGTGACGAGCCGGACCATCACCGGGATCCCGAACCGCTCGGAGAGGTCGAAGGCGTCGCGCGCCATGTCGTAGCACTCCTGGGCGCCGGCCGGCTCGAGGCACGGCACCTGAGCGAACGCGGCGAAGACCCGGCTGTCCTGCTCGTTCTGGGAGCTGTGCTGGCCCGGGTCGTCCGCGCAGGCCACCACGACCCCTCCTTCGACCCCGCTCACCGCGGAGTTCATGAAGGGATCGGCGGCCACGTTCAGTCCGACGTGCTTGAAGGAGACGAGCGCGCGGCGCCCCGCGAAGCTCATCCCCATCGCCTCCTCGTAGGCCACCTTCTCGTTCGCACTCCAGGAGTGGCTCACGCCGCCGGCCGAGGCCAGAGGACCGTCGCCCGTCTCCCGGGCCACGAACTCGAGGATCTCGGTCGCCGGGGTCCCGGGGTAGCTGAACGCACCGCTCAGCCCCGCGTCGATCGCCCCCAGGGCCAGCGCCTCGTCCCCGAGGAGCGGCCGCGTCGCCGTTTTCACTTCCGTCGCCATCAGTGCCCTCCCGTCGTAACGCCGCTCCAGCCCGCCAGGGCCGGGGCCGCGACCTGCCAGTCGCCGCCGCTCGTCCGCGCCTCGAGGCTCTCCGGGTCGAGGACCGCGGCCGGGGGCATCGCCTCCCCCTCGGTGACGAAGTCGAACACCACCCGCTCGATGAAGTACATCGAATGGGACTTCTCGAGATCCACGAACTGACCGTAGCTCGAGCGGAGGAGCTCCCGGACGCCGGGATCGCTCCCCATCCGGGCCGCCCACTCCAGGTCGTCGAACCAGAGCTCCTCGGTCCCCGCGTACTGCCCCACCTTGCCGTGCTGGAAGAGGCTCGACAGGAACGCCGCCGCGTCCAGCCGGAGGGGGCGGTCGATCACGTACTTCCGGAGTCCCCGGTCCTTCAGCGCGACAACCAGCGCCGGCGCGTGCCGTCCCGCCCAGTCGGCCTCGAAGGCCTCCTGGCCCAGGGCCTCGGGACGCTTGAGGACGTGGAGGACCTTCACCCCCCCGGAACGGAAGCCCTGCCGCTCGAAAACGGTCTCACCTTCGAGGAGCTGGAGCTCCATGGCCGAGTCGCTGAACGAGTGGGGCTGCATCCTGCCCCGGTAGTCCTCGCCCGAGATGGAGGCGAAGATCGACTCCGTCCCGTCGACCCAGTGCTCGCCGTGGCTCTCCCACGCCATCTCGTGCTGCGGAAGCACCCGGACCTCCCCCGGCACGCCCAGGATCCCGAAGTGCTGGGCGTACCGCCGGAAGGTCCGCATCGTGGAGGGGTTCGTCAGCATGAGGGAGACGTGGATCACCGACCACTCGTAGTAGAAGTGCTCCGTGGTCATCCCCGGCTTGTGCCGGCTGGTGATCGTCCACTTGATCATCAATGCCCTCCGTGGGGCGGACCGCCGGGACGGGGCCCGAGCGGCACCATGGGCGCCACCTTGTCCCCGGGCCGGTACTCGTAGCTCTCCATCGGAACGTCCTGGGTCGAGACAGCCATGTCGTCGCCGTTCTTCTCGAGGAAGATCCACTTCAGCCAGTTCGCGTCGTCCCGCTTCTTGAAGTCCTCGCGGAGGAACCAGCCCCGGCTCTCCTTCCGTTCGAGACAGGCCCGGAAGAACATCTCGGACGCGAGGAGCATGCTGCGGCACTCGTTGACGGCGCTGAGGTAGTGCCAGTCGGCCGCGACCAGCGTCGGGAGCATCGCCTTCAGGTCGAGGATCTTGCCGAGGGCCTCCTTCATGCGCTCCTCGCTCTTCCAGGCGGTGTACTTGATCGGCTGCATGACGCTCTGGATGCGCCAGACCATGTCCTGCGTGGTCATGCCGGAAGCCCGATCGAGCGGGGCGAAGGTCTCCTTCTTCAGCGCCTCGGCCTGCGCCGCGTCGATCGTTCCTTCACTGGCGCCCGCCGCGTACCGGGCGGCGGAGGGGCCCGCGATCCGCGCCATGAACCAGGCGGCCATCATCCCCGTCCCGCGATTGCGGCCCGGAGGGGACGGGACGGCGCCGAAGAAGGAGCCGCCGTTCCCGGCGATGTCGCCGGCCGCGAAGAGGCCGGGGATGCTGCACGCCATCTCGTGGCTCACCCAGAGCGGCGAGAACTCGCCGATCAGGCCCGGGACCGTCTCCTTCAGGGGGTTGTCGCTCCGGTACCCCTTCTGCTTCTTCGCGTAGAGCGTGTGCCAGAACTTCTCGGCGAAGGGCCGGTACCACGGCGGGTCCGCCCGGCCGACCTCCGGGGCGAGGTTCCGCCCGACCGGCGAGAAGACGAAGCCGTTCTGCCGCTTGTCCTCGTAGATCGGCCCGTTCCCCTGGAGGACTTCCTGGTACATGAAGAGGGCGTGGTTGCCGCCCAGGTCGACCCCGCCGAGGACGCCGAGGTTCGGGTTCTCCTGGGCGAAGGGACGCGCAGCCTCGGAGAGGCTCACCCCCTTCGCGTTGACGAGAGCGTCCTCCGAGCCGTAGCCGACCTGCCCCGTCTCGAGGTTCACCATCGCGATGAACGACCCGAACTCGGCGCTCCGCATCTTCGCCCCGGCGCGGTAGGCCGCGGCGATGCCATCGCCCCGGCCCGAGGCCCACATCCGCATGATCCGCCAGTTCTGGCAGCCGTTCGCCAGGACCACGGCCTTCGCCTTGAAGATGTAGGTCGTCCCGTCGAGGAGGCTGAAGCCAATCGCGCCGACCACCTTCCCGCCGTCCGTCAGGAGGTCGACGACCGAGACCTTGTCCATGAACTTCACGCCGAGCGACTGGGCGTACTTCGCGTGCCCCAGCATGAAGTCGAGGTCCACCGTGACGACCTTCCACGGGATCATCGGGTGGGCGTTGAACGGCTGGTCCTGCCCGTAGATCTTCGTTCCCCACCGCGCGATGTCCGCGAGGATGTCGCGGGTCGAGTTCGCGTAGAGCCGGAGGAGGTCCTGGTCGTTCAGGTAGTCGCCCAGGTTCCGGGTGTGGTACTCGACGTAGGTCTCTTCGGCGCCCTCGGGGATGAAGGCGCAGTGGCCGCCCCCCTTGTTGGCCTTACCGCCGTACCCGAGGGAACCCTTGTCGACCGCCAGGACCCGCAGGCTCTTGTCGGTCTCCTTCGCCGTGATCGCGGCGGCGAGGCCCGCGCAGCCGTGCCCCACCACCAGGACGTCGGTCTCGATCACCTTCCCGAGGCTCTTCAGTTCTGCCATGACTTCTCCCATCTCTTCCGTGCCGCGGCCTAGCGGTAGGTCTCCGGCCACGGCCGGGAGTAGTCGACCGACACCTTGATGGCGTCGTCCGGACAGCTGATCTCGCAGAGGTTGCACTCGACGCAGTCCTCGGCGTAGGCGATGACGGGGCGCTCCGTGGCCGGGTTCCAGCGGATCACGTCGACCCAGCAGGCCTTGTAGCAGGTCATGCAACCTCCGCAGAGGGTGTCGTCGACCTTGATCGTGTTCATCGAGAACCTCCTCGGGCCTCCCCCGGCTCCGGGGGGGCTGGCAGGAACACATTGTGGGAGGCGGATGGACTGTAGGGAGTGTGGAACCGGCTGATCTCGGGGAACCCTTCCTCGTGCAGTCCTTCCACGAGGGGCCGCTTCACCCACCCCTCGTCGTACGGAGTCCGGAAGATGACGTACCACTTGAACTCCAGGAACTTCCAGCAGCCGTTCTCCTTGCAGAAGACGTTGTCGTACTTTCCGAGCTGCCACATCGCGGTCAGCTTCCCGCCCTCGGCGAGGTAGGTGTTCGTCCCGAAGGAGTTCCACATTCCGCGGGCGCGGGTGCCGTCCGCGTTCACCTCCACGACGGGGGTCAGGAGCATGTGGACCATCAGCTCGCCGGGCATGGAGTACTTCTTCCCCATGTGCGTGAAGAGCTTCACGATCCCTTCCGCCCCCTGCCACATGCCGCTGTCGCACATCTCGGCCTTGACCTCGGGATCGGAGAACGCGAAGAGCTCCCCCACCTTCTCCTTCAGCAGACCCGTCTGGAGGTAGTGGTTGTACCGCCCCTGCAGGTTGCAGATCTCCGAGGTGGCCTCCAGGCGGGCGATCCTCTGTTCCAGCGACAACTCCGTCATCGCATCCTCCTCAGATCCCCCGCCGGTGCAGGTCCTTCAAATAGTCGACCAGCCGTTTCCGGACGGCCGCCGCCGATTCCGGGGTCCAGCGCCGGAAGCCTTCTCCGGTCTTCATTCCCAGCTTTCCTTCCTTCACCAGGTCCTCGAGATACGGCAGCGGCCCCCGGGTCACGTCGATGTCCGGCAGGACCGTCTGGTGGATCGCGAGGGAGAGGTCGGTCCCGACGAGGTCGGCGGTCTCGAGCGGGCCAAGAACGGCCAGGCGCCTCCCGAAGCTCGCCTTGATCACCGTGTCGACCGTCTCCGCATCGCAGACGCCATTCTGGACGAGGGCCATCGCCTCCCGCCAGAGAGCGTGCTGGAGCCGGTTCCCTACGAATCCCGGGACGTCCTTGTTCACCGTGACCGGGGTCTTGCCGGCCGAGGCGAGGAGCTCCGTCATCGACGCGACGGCGGCGTCGCTGGTGTCCGCGGTCCGGATCACCTCGACGAGGGGGACGAGGAACGGGGGGTTCCACCAGTGGGTTCCCAGGGTCCGCTCCCGCCGGAAGAGCCCCTTCATGATCTGGGTGATCGGGATGACCGACGTGTTGCTCGCCAGGAGGGCTCCGGCCGGGGCGTGCCGCTCGACGTCGGCGAAGAGGCGCTGCTTGATCTCCAGGTTCTCCGGGCCGGCCTCGAAGACGACGTCGGCAACCTTGACGGCGTCCGCCAGGTCGGCGCACGGGGTCACCCGGTCCGCACAGGCCGGGTCCTCACCGAGATCGGACGAGACCTGGCGGACCCGGTCGCGCAGGACCTCCAGGGCCGCTGCGGCGGTGTCAAAGACCGCCACCTCGTGGCCCTTCGCCGCGAAGACCTGGGCGATGCCGTGCCCCATCAGGCCTGCCCCGAGGATGCCGATCCGAGCCTTCGCCACCATCGCTCAGCCCGCCGTGTACCCGCCGTCGGCGTCGATCGTGTGACCCGTGTAGAAGTCGGACGCCTTCGAGACGAGGAAGAGGAGCGGCCCGGCCAGGTCCTCGGGCTCGCCGAGGCGGCCGAGCGGCACCCGCGCCAGGAAGCCGTTCCGCACGGCCGTCGCCTTCTCGTTGTCCTCGAACATCCAGGCGGTCAGCTTCGACCGGAAGACCGTCGGCGCGATGGCGTTGACCGTGATGCCGTACTTGCCCCACTCGCAGCCGAGGGCCTTCGTGATCCCCTCCACGGCCGCCTTCGAGGAGCAGTAGGCGCTGTAGCCCGCCGGGTGGCCGAGCTTGGCGCGCGCGGACGACATCAGGACGACCTTCCCGCCGCCTCCCTGGGCGATCGCGCGCTTGCCGAAGGCCTTCGCAATCAGCCAGGAGCCGGTGACATTCGCCTCCATGACCGTGGCGAACCGCTCGGGGGACATGTCCACGATCGGGGAGACGTCGTTCATCCCGGAGCCGACGACCAGGATGTCCACCCGGCCGAACTTCGCCACCGCCGCGTCCATGATCGCCTCGCAGTCGGCCTCGGTGTTCGGCCGCCGACAGACGGACTCGACCTCGGCGCCGAAGGCCTTGCACTCTGCGGCGGTCTCCGCCAGGTCCTTGGCGTTTCCGGCAGCGAGGACGACGCGGGCGCCCGCTCCCGCGAGGACCTTCGCCGCCACCGCCCCGAAAGCCCCGGAGGCGCCGGTGACGACCGCCACCTTTCCCTTGATGTCGAAGAGCCGTTGCGGCTCCTTCAGGTAGTCGGTCATTTCGCCTTCTCCGGGTAGGGCATCACGACGAGCATCGTCGCGACGGCGTTCGACTCGTTCTTGACCTCGCGGACGACGTTCCCGCCGATGTAGACGCTGTCGAGCGGTCCGAGGACCGCCTCGGCCCCCTCCGCCCGGACGGTGACCTGGCCGGCGAGGACGACGTAGACCTTCTCGAGCGGCGAGGCGTCGGGACCGGCGCCACCGCCGGGGAGGAAGTGCGAGAGCCCGACCCAGCTCTTTTCGGGACCGCCCTCCTCGAAGCCCTGCAGGCGGACCGCCCGCATGTCGAAGTGGTTCGGGGCCTGGTAGGCCTTGGCGTCGTTGAAGCGCTTGACGAGCATGCTCAATCCTTTCCGCTTTCGATCCGGTATTCGCCCTTCGGGTCCATCATCGCCACGACGCGGACCATGCAACCGTCGCCCTTGACCCAGCGCCACGGGAAGATCGCGAACGTGCAGCGCTTTCCGGTCACCTTGTCGATGTCGCCGCCGATGTTCTCGACGCCGCAGATGCCGGCAGCGAGGATCGTGTGGTGGCAGGGCTCCCACTCCGGGAAGTCCTCGAGGACGTCGCGCCCGGTCGTCTTCTTGTACTCGGCACAGACGCGCGGCAGGAGGCCCTTCTCGCCCCCCGGGCCGTGCGGGCCAATGGCCGTTGCGAGCGGGTGGTCGAGCGCCTGGGTGTCGGTCCCGACGAGCTTGACCTTGTTCTCGACGAACCACTCGCCCGCTTCCTTGTAGAAGCCCGGGGAGTAGCCGTAGTAGTTGTTGTTGTCGCCGTAGTACTTGTGCCAGCCGGTGTTGACGATGACGATGTCGCCGGGCCGGATCTTCGGGCGGGCCTTCTCGAGGTCGTCCGGGGTCACGACTTCCCATTTCTTCTTCGGGATCGACACCACGACGCCCGTTCCGAAGAAGTGCGGCAGGGGAACCTCGTCCATGAACGGGGTCTCTTCCACGACGTGGCTCGGGGCGTCCATGTGGGTCCCCGAGTGCATCGTGATGGTCATCCGCTGCGTCAGGACGCCCGAGCGGGCCATCGTGTGGAGGCGCCAGATATTGACGTCCTCGAAGTAGGGCCAGCACGGCACGCCGAGCCCCCACGGGTGGGTCAGGTCGTAGAACTCGAGCCCCGTCCCGTTGCTGAGGTTCTCCTCGAAGTCGATCCCGCGAATGTTCACCGTCATGGGAACCCTCCCTTTCCGCCTCCCGAGGGGGCTCTCTCGAGCCCTCGGAGAGAATTTCTAGTCGCTCAGGATTCGATACATCTGTATTGCATCTTGGTTTACGAATACACGCCTGTCAAGAGCGTTCGAGGTCTTTCTTCCGTCTGTCCGGGTCTCTCGGGACGGCCCGCCGAGCGAGCCAGAAAGAGACGCCCGGCCCGCCGAGGAGGGCGGACCGGGTATGCGTCAAACCGTCAGGTCAGACGACCAGCTGCCCCTTCATGTCGGCATGGATCTCGGGCAGCATCTTCCCGAGGTTCGCGAACTCCTTCACGTTGTGTCGCGCGAGCCCCTGGACGGCCGGGACGGGCACCTGGATGCCCGGGGGAAGCGTCAGCTCGGGCTTCCCGTTCGACATGCGGTACCCCATCCAGAAGCGGGTCCGGTGCTCGATCCCCCCCGGGATGTCCCGGAAGATGTGGCACATCAGCGCCGGCACCGTGAGGCTGTCCTCCTTCTTCTCGACCGGGCAGGCCCATCCGAAGCCTCCCGCGAACGTCGAGACGAACGGTTGCTTGAAGCGCGCCATGTCGAAGCCGAAGTCCTTCGGGGAGAGGAACGTGATGTCGATGTTGTCCTGGCCGCACTCGCAGTCCTCGGTGACGTGGTGCGTCTGCCCCCAGTTCTTTTCCCGGAACGGGACCGAGGGGTCGAGGAACCGCTTCCGCGTCTCGGGGCTGATGACGAGCCCCGCGTGGGCCGGCGGGTACCAGATCCGGTACCGAAGATCCTCCAGCGTGTGCCAGACGAACCACCAGTCGATCATCTCGGCCGTGACGCCGGGATACTGGTTCTGGGACGCGATGAAGCCCGCTCCGTTCGGAAGGTTGCACCAGCCGATCTCGATGTCGAGAGTGCCCGGGTTCAGGAGGTCGTTGATCTGCTCCGGGTAGATCGCCTTCGACGGGTCGCAGGGGGTATCCATCTTCGCGAGCTTCGCCGGGTCGTACGGGTAGGGATCCCGGTAGTACTTCGCGAACGGCCGCTTCTGCTCCTCGGGGGTGAGGGGCGGGCGGAGGGCCTTTTGATGGCTCGCGAGGAGGGTATCGCGGGCGTTCGTCTGGGACTTCAGCTCGGGGATGAGTTCGGTCATCTCGTGTCTCCCTTCCGGCCGCTCAGGCCACCGGCCCGTAGCCGGGACGATCCCGAATGATGGCGATCGGGCGCGTGTAGAGGAAGAAGGAACGCGACCAGTCCGCGAACCTCTTCGGGTAGGCCTGGAGCACCTCGTTGTAGTCGCGGAAGGCCCCTACCTGCTCCATCGTGTCGAACCAGTAGGCGGAGACGGCGTCGTAGACAGGCATGTTGACCATGCCGAAGTGCCGCCGGGCCTCGAAGTCGTTGTCCGAGAGGCGGCAGCGCCTGTTGAGGATGCAGCGGCGAAGCTGGGCCTTCATCGCCGGGACGGTCTCCACCGCGGCCGCGTGCGCCTCGTGCCAGTGTTTGTAGTAGTCCTCGCGGAAGACCTCGTCGTCGCGCATCAGGTACTGGAGCACCTTGACCCCGCCGACCCCCTGCACGAACCCCAGGCCGGGGTTGAACTTCGGCATCGGCGTCGGGACCGGGACCTCCTCCTCCTCGGCCATCAGGACGATGTTGTTCGGCTCGTCGGCGAAGAACTTGCCGTCCTGGGCGGCCTTCGACGGAACGCCGCCGGGGTTGTCGAGCGCCATGATCATGTCGCGGAAGCTCTCGAAGGCCAGTTCCACGACGCAGTCCCGCTCGGCGACCTGCTGGTGCGTCCGGTCCGCCAGGACGCCGAAGGCGCCGTCGATCACGTGGTTCTGGATGTACGTGACGATCTTCGACGGTTCCTCCCGGGCGATCGTCCCGTGGTAAAGCTCGATGTAGCGGAAGTACTCCGCCCTGGTGAGGCCCGGCCGCTTCCGTGAGGCGGCCATCATCTTGATCGGCATCTGCTGTTCCTCCCGTCCTTCCTTCCCGGATCTCTGGTCAGGCAGCCGGGGCCGGAGAGGCCGACGCCGCAGCGGCGGTCCCTGCACTCCGGGGCATCACGAAGTAGGCCAGCGCCGGCAGGAGGAAGAGCGCCCCCACCATGTTCCAGAGGAACATGAACCCGAGGAGCAGCCCCATGTCAGCCTGGAACTTGATCGGCGAGAAGACCCACGTCACGACCGCCAGGGCGAGCGTCAGCCCCGTCAGCATGACGACCTTTCCGGTGAAGAGGAGCGCCTTGTGGTACGCCTCCTCGAGAGAGAGCCCCTCGCGCATCCGGGCCAGCGTCACGCTCAGGATGTAGAGCGCGTAGTCGACGCCGATGCCGACGCCGAGGGCGATCACGGGCAGCGTGGCGACCTTCACCCCCATGCCGAGCGCGACCATGAGGGCCTCGGCCAGCATCGACGTGACCACCAGGGGAAGCATCGCCACCAGGACCGCCTTCCAGGAGCGGAAGGTGACGAAGCAGAGGATGGCGACCACGCCGTACACGAGGTACAGCATGATCCGCCAGGCCTGCCTGACGACGATGTTGGTCGCGGCCTCGATCCCCGCGCTCCCCGCCGCCATCAGGAACTTCACGTCCTTCGTGTCGTTCGCCGCGGCGAAGTGCTCGACGTGCCTCACGACCCGCGAGAGCGTGTCGGCCTTGTGGTCCTTCAGAAAGATGTACATCGTCAGCAGGTTGCACGAGTCGTTGTAGAGGCCCCGCGGCGCCCCTGCCGTGATGGTGTTGAGCATGTCCTGGTTCTTGACGAGCTCGTACCAGCGGGGATTCGCCTCGTTCATCCCCATCATGACCCGCCGGTTCAGGCCCGCGAGCGTCGAGGTGGTCTCGACCCCGGGCAGCTGCCTCAGCTCCCATTCCAGGGCGTCGACCCGCATGACCGTCTCGTACGCCGCGCAGGCGCCGTCGGGGGTCTTCACCATCACGGCGAAGACGTCGCTGGAGGCCCCGTAGGCGGCGTTCATGAATGCCACGTCCCTGTTGTAGCGCGAGTCGGGCCGGAGCTCCGGAGCCCCCGGGTCGAGGTCCCCGATCTTCAGCCGGTGGCTCACCGTCGCCCCCAGGGCGAGCAGCAGGCCCCCCGCCACGACCGCGGGGAGGGCCCGGCGGCGGGTCGCGAAGGAGGCGATGAAGCGCCAGATCCCCTGGCTCCCGGCCCCGGCCTCGGACTCCTCCTCCGACCGGAGGCTCCGGGCGGCAGCGCCGAGGCTGACGCCGGTGTAGCTGAGGAGGATGGGGAGGAGGATCAGGTTCGTGAAGATCAGGACGCCGACGCCGATGCTGGCCGCGATGGCCAGCTCGCGGATGACCTGGATCCTGATCACCAGGAGGACCGCGAAGCCGACCGCGTCCGCCAGGAGCGCCGTCAGCCCCGCCAGGAAGAGGCGGCGGAACGTGTAGCGGGCGGCAACGAGGCGGTGGGCCCCGCGGCCGACATCCTGCATGATGCCGTTCATCTTCTGGGCGCCGTGGCTCATCCCGATGGCGAAGACGAGGAAGGGGACCAGCATCGAGTAGGGGTCGAGGGCGTAGCCCATCGCCCGGATGAGCCCGAGCTGCCAGACCACGGCGATGAGGGAGGCGAGGACGACGAGGACGGTGCTCCGGACGCACCGCGTGTACCAGAAGACCATCGCCATGGCGATCAGGATCGCCACGCCGAAGAAGACGACGACGACCTTCAGCCCCTCGATCAGGTCGCCGATGATCTTCGCGAAACCCGTGATGTGGATCGCCACCTTGTCGGAGGCGTACTTCCCGCGGATCCGCTCCAGCTCGGCCGCGAGCTTGGAGTAGTCGAGCGGCCTGTTCTCGGCGTCCACCGCGAGGAGCGGGACGTAGATGATCGTCGACTTCGCGTCCAGCGCGACGAGCTGGCCGATCTCGCCGGAGCGGGCGACGTTGATCGCGAGGAGCTGGAGGCTCTTCGGAGAGCCGTCGTAGCCGTCCGGGATGACCGGCCCCCCCTCGAGCCCTTCCTCCGTCACGCCGACCCACCTGGTGCTAGGCGTCCAGAGCGACTTCATCTGCGCCCGGTTCACGCCCGGGATCAGGAAGACCTCGTCGCTGATCTTCGCGAGCGTGTCGAGGTACTCCTTGTCGTAGATCGGCCCCTTCGTGTTCTCGACGGCGATCCGGATCGCGTTCCCGAGGCCCGTGAGCTCGCTCTGGTAGGCGAGGAAGTTCGCGATGTAGGGCTGCCCGGTCGGGATCGTCTTCTCGAAGCTGGCATTCAGCCTCAGGTGCGACGCCTGCCAGCCGAGGACGAGCGTGACGACCGCGCAGATCGCGACGACGATCTGACGGTGGTTGAAGAGGGCCTGCTCCAGGAGGTTGCCGGACTTCTGGTCGAAGTCCTCGAGCTTCGCCGGCCCGGCGAGGGTGTTGCCGCCAGCGTGGTTCATCGGGCACCTCCGGCCTGTGGGGCAGGCGCCGCGGCGGCGGACGGCGGTGCCGGGAGCTTGATCAGACCCTGGAGGCTCAGCACCAGGAGCCCGTCCTTCAGCGGCAGGACGTTCGTCAGCGGCGGAAGAGGCGGGAGCGGCAGCGGCTGGAAGCTCCTCGCGCCGTCCCGGCTGGCGAGGACCTGTCCGGCGAAGTTCGTCACGTAGATCGCCTGGTCCGCACCCAGAGCGGAGGAGGTGAACGAGACGGGCGGGGTCGGGTCGATCTTCCTCCAGGCCCCGGCCGTGTCCAGGACCCAGGCGTTGCCCCGGAGGCCCGCCGCGAGGACGTCCCCCGACGGCAGGACCATGAGGGTGAAGAAGCTCCCCGCGTACGGCGACTCGACCTTCTTGAAGGACTGTCCGCCGTCGGTCGACCGCAGGACGAGCCCCTGCTCGCCGGCCATGTAGAGGACCGAACCGGCCGGGCGGAGCGCGTAGAGGTGGAGGACCTTCGGGTTCTCGACCCGGTCCATCCAGGGGATCCAGCTCCTGCCGCCGTCCTCGGTCCGGAAGATCAGGTTGAAGGCGCCGAGGACGAACCCGGTCGTCTCGTTCTCGAACCAGAGGTCCAGGAATGGCTTGTCGGGACCGTCCTTGACGAGCCGCTCGGCCTCCGTCAGGAGCGCCCGGGCCTTCGGGTCGTCCGGGGCCTGCGCCGCCTTCGTCTTCGCGGCAGTCAACGCCAGCTCCGCGAGCTGGACGCCGTCGAGCTGGACCGTCCAGCTCTCGCCGCCGTCGTCCGTTCGCAGGACGGTCCCGTAGTGTCCGACGGCCCAGCCCGTCCTGGCGCTCGCGAAGCTCACCGCGGTGAGCGTCACGCTGACGGGGACCTTCGCTTGCCGCCACTGTGCGCCGGAGTCGTCCGAAAGGAGGACGATCCCCCGCTCTCCGACGACGACGAGCCTCTTCCCGGCCTGCGCGACGTCGAGGAGGACCGACCTCGTGGCCTGCGCGGAGACGATCGCAGGCCGCTTCAGCGGTTCGGCGGCACTCTCGCCGCGGACCGGAAGGGAGCCGGCGAGAAGGAGGCCGGCGGCCACGAGGCTGCACAGCGAGAAGGAGAGGGGGAAGGCCCGTTTCATTCGAAGTGCTCCTCTGGAGGTTCCGCCGAGGGCTCTGGGAGGGATCGGAACGGGGAAGGGGGCCGCGCCCGGCGAGCGCGGCCCCTTCCAGTCGACTAGCGGACGCTTTCCCCGGCCATGGCGTCGGGAGTGAAGACCGAGTCCTTGTAGGTCGGCACGAGCGTGTACTGCGCCGACATCTGGTTGAAGAGATTGGCGACGTAGCCGGCGCCCGACAGGAGGTCGTAGTAGCCGAACGTCAATCCAACGGTCGCCGGGAGGTCCGGCATCACGGCCGGGATCCTCCAGAGGGTCTTCCAGAGCTGGTTGTTGGCGTCCCAGCGGTCGCCGAGGACCGGCATCCAGGTGTCCTCGTCGACGTAGTAGCGCCCCTTCGGCGCCTGGTGACGCTTCCCCGGCTTGAGGCTCGACTCGACGACCCACACCCGGTGGAGCTCCCACCGCACCTTGTCGGATGCGAGGTGGTGCTGGCCCGGAATCAGGACCTCGGTGTCCTTCTTCGGCTGGAGGGTCAGGTTGCTGTTGTAGGGAATGTACATCTCCTGCTTGCCGACGATCTTCCAGTCGAAACGGTCGAGGCGGCCCGTCCAGACCTCGAGCTCGTCGAACGACATCACGCCCGCCGTGGCCGGCGTCGGCGTGTCGCAGCAGGCGATGGGGAGCTTGCGGACGCGCCGCTGGCCGGTCAGGTAGACCCAGGAGAGCGTCTTGTCGGGGTCGACGTTCTCGCGGCCGACGACCGCTTCTCCGGCCCGGATCGGCGGGCCGGTGTTGACGAGACGGATCATCCAGTACTCGCCGCCCCACTTGGCCGGGTTCACATCCTTCAGGTAGTAGGGGCTCTGCTGCTCGGCGACCCCTTCCGTCGAGAGGACGTGCCCGCCCGAGGCGGTGATCAGGTACTGGTTGACGTGGAAATTCCAGCTGGCGCCGCGCCAGTAGAGGAGGCCGTTCCACATCACCTCCGCCCCGGTCTTCGGGAGCGGGAACGGGATGCCGCCATAGGCGCCCTCGACGGCATCCCCGCCCTTGAGGGTCTTCGCCTGGGTGGCGTTCTTGAACGTGTTGTCGTAGACCCACTGGGGCGCGGCGGCCGTGCGGGCCGTCTTGTAGACCTCGAGCTTGTAGGTGTCGGGGTACTTCTTGAGCATGGCCTTCACGCCGTCGGTCAGCTTGGCGGCGTACTGGTCCATGTTCTTGGCCGTGATCGTCAGGACCGGCTTCTCCGATGCGAACGGATCTCCGCGGCGGCCGCCGGCCTTGTCGCCCGGGATCGGCGTCGTGTAGCCGCCGGTCCAGGCGGGAATGGCGCCGTCCTTGTTGCCGGCCTTCTCGGCGCCGAGCGGGGTCAGCTCCGACTTCAGCTTCGCGGCTTCCTCGGGGGTGGCCGCGGACGCGGTCACGGCGACGCAGAGCGCGCCGAGCAGGAGGGCAGTTGTCGTCTTCATGAGGTTCTCCTTGTCGTTCCGCTCAGAACGTCGTCCGGACCGAGAGATTCAGCGTGTCGCGGTCCTTCAGGCTCTGCTTGAAGCTGAGGTAGTTGTTCGCGTCCAGGAACGTCCCTGCCGCGCCGATGTAGGTCGTGTAGCTGAGCGAGACCTTGTAGACGCCGAGGTAAGTCCCGCTCACGCCGACGTTGAAGTCGCCCCCCTCGCCCACGCCGCCGTTGAAGCTGGAGACGACCTGGGAGGTCCCCTTCGGGTTGTAGCCGAGCCCGACCGGGACCGAGACATCCAGCCCGGGCAGCGCCTGGCGGTACATCGGCTCGAAGATCACCCGGAAGCCCCAGGCGTCCCGGGTCGTGTGCGGGTCGATCGCCGCCTCGTTCTTCGTCACCTTCATGGTGCGGTTGTAGGCCACCTCGCCCAGGAAGCTCGACTCCTCCGCGATGAAGCTCGGCCCGAACGTCGCGAGCCAGGAAGCCTGGGCCTGGAAGGTGTCGCCGATCGCGTAGAGCGGGTTGGCGCTGTTGTCGGCGAGGAAGCCCGGGATCGGCAGAATGGTCTGCGCGTCGCTGACGAGGTCGTTGTCGATCTTGTACGAGACCTCGGCGGCCAGGCTCCAGACGCCCACCGACCGGCTCGCGCTCAAGCCGATCGCCTTGATGCTCTGCTGGAAGGCGAGCTGGTAGGTGCCGATCTGCCCCGTCATGAAGTCCGGCATGGCCTGCGGGCTGAGGTAGATCTGAGGGCTCTTGTCGTGGTAGTTCGTGAAGTAGAGGCCGAAGTCGGTCTCGCCGGCGCGGAGGCCCACCTTGACGCCATACTGGCCGCCGTTCTTTGCGTTCATGTCGCCCGAACGGTAGAAGGCCGGCGGGGCGACGAACGGGCCACCCGGCGCCCCGACGATCATCCGCTCGCCGCCGCCGTCGAGGATGTCGATTGACGAGTAGTACGACCCCACGGCCGGGAGCCGCGACCGTGTCCATTCGAGCTGGTAGTACGCGGCGACCGTGAGCGACGGGGTGAACTGCCACTGCGCGGAGATCTGGCTCACGGGCATGATGATTTCTTTGAACTGCGCGTTCGGGACGCCGAGGAGCTTCATGACGTCGGTCGGCGCCATCGTCCCCGCGATGCCGTTCGCCCCGAAGAAGAGGCTCTCGCCCCACTGGAGGGCGTGGCGGCCGACCTTGAGGCTGCCGGCCTGCTCACCGGCCTGGATCTTCGCGAAGACGAAGGCGTCGAGGATCTCGAACTGCTTCCCCGCCAGGCGCTGGGTCGTCCGCGTGAACTGGTTGTACGGGACCGAGACGGCGTTGGCGGTGAAGGGCGAGGTGTTCGCGTTCGTCGTGTTGTAGAAGAAGTCGTACCAGCCCGCGCCGCTGACCCGGACGCCGACGTTCTTGTACGACGCGTCGAGCTCCGTCAGGAGGTCGAACCGGCTCTGCATGAATCCCTTCGCGAAGTTCCGGTCGCCGTCGTCCTGGTTGAGGGTCTGCGGCATCGTGTTGGTCAGCTCGTCCGACGGGTTGATCAGGCGCCACCCCGTGCTGTACTTGACCGTGTTGTCCCACCGGATCTTGAAGTCCGAGTCCCCGGCGCTGAAGTCCACCGCCATCGCCGGCGGAGCGACCGTCGCCAGGACCAAGGCCACGGCTACCCACCAGAAAGACGCCACGTCACGGGTCTTGTTTCGGCACACCATCGTCCTCCTCCTTCCCAGTTCCAAGCCATTCGTCTGCGCACCGCACCCGCGGGCCGCCGCCATGAGGGCGAACGGACGCCCCCCGCGGATGTCTGTAATCTGGTACGCTTGTATCACGATGCGGGCGAGCCTAGGGCCAGCCAGAAGTCCTTGTCAAGGGGAAAATTCGGCCCGACGGAATCCGATCCACCCCTCGGCGCGTAAACCCGGGCCTGCGGCCGTCCTCCCACGAATCAGGCGTTGCGACGGTGGCTCAGCGACGGGGCCCGCGGGCCTCTTCCGGGTGCGGCCGGCCAGCGTCCTATCGCCTGAACTCGCGCGAGAGCGCCCTGATGTGCTCCGGGGTCGAGCCGCAGCAGCCCCCCACGAAGCGGACGCCCGCCTCGAGCAAGGAGGGGGCGACCCGGGCGTAGAGATCGACGGGCGCCTCGTACCGCGACTGTCCGTCCGGCCCGACGACCGGCGTCCCCGCGTTCCCCTTGATCCAGACCGGGAGCCCTCCCCCGCACGCGCCGAACTGCCGGGCGACCTCGACCATCGCTTCGATTCCCGCCCCGCAGTTGGCGCCGACGAAGCTCGCGCCGCCCTCGACCGCCATCCGATGCGCCTCCGAGACGCGCACCCCCATCATCGTGCGGCTGCTGTCCCTCCCCGAGTCGAACGAAAACGACACCCCGACGGGAAGATTGCAGCCCTGGAGGCAGCCCTCGAGCGCCGCCCGGGCATCCTCGAGCGCGGCCTGGGTCTCGATCACGATCGCGTCCACGCCCCCCGCGGCGAGCGCCGCGGCCTGTTCGGCCGCGGCCTCGCGGATCGCCGAGGCGTCGATGTTCCGCAACGCGATGAGCTTGCCGGTGGGGCCCACGGAACCGAAGACATAGGCAGCGCCCTTCGCCGCATTTCTTGAGATCTCCGCTCCCGCGCGGGCCAGGCCGACCGCTGCCTCCGCGAGCCCGTGCGCTCCGAGCGCCACGCGGTTGCACGAGAAGGTGTTCGTGAGGATGACCTGCGCCCCGGCCTCCACGTAGGCCTGCGCGACCGAGAGGACCCGCTCCGGCGCCGAGACGTTCCACCGGTCGGTCATCTCGCCGGGCCGGGCGCCGAGCCCCTGCAGCTGTGAGCCCCAGGCCCCGTCGGTGCACAGGGGCGGAAGGTCGGCGAAGTTCGTTCTCGTCAGCTTTCCGGTGGGGTCGAAGGACATCCGGGTTCCTCCCACGGCTTCGTTACGGGGGGCGATTCAGGCGGGAGCGAGTATCGCCTTGTCCGACTGAATCGGTCGACCGATTTGATTTCGCTCGCCTTCCTCGCCTTCGCGGCTCTCGTCCCCTCCCTGCCGGCCCTGGCCGAAGGCCCCGCGGACGCCTCCTGCCCGGCGCCGGGAACGGTCCGGTGGGAGCTGGGCGCCTCGGAACGCGTCCGGTCCGAATCGCTGAACAACGCGTTCGACCGGAACGGCGCGACGGACGACCACCGTCTCTGGTACCCGTTCCTGACACGGCTCTCTGGGAAGGCGGCCTGGGGAGACGCTCTGGCGCTCTCCGTCGGCCTGGCCAGCGAGAACCGCCTGACCGTGATCCCCGACACCCCGTTCCTCTGGGACGAGACGGTCTTCGAGTCCCTCTACGCGGTCGTCAGGCTCCGCGAGGGCCTCACCATCCGAGCGGGGCGCCAGAATCTGATGCGCGGAGAGGGGTTCGTCCTGTTCGACGGCGCGGCCGGGGACGGATCCCGGACGACCTATTTCAACGCCGTCGACGTGATCTACGCCTGGAAGGGCTCGAACCATGCTGGTCGCGATCGCGCTGCCCCTCCTCGCCCGGCGCCCCCGGAAGACGGACGCCCCCTGCCCGGCCTGGGGCGGATGCAGAACTTCTCGTATCATATTATGATATGAGTCAATGGGAGCCATCCTGGAACACATCGGACGGTTCGAACGCGCGCTCGCCGATCCCGCGACCTTCACGGTGACCTGGGAGATTGTTCCCGGCCGCGGCGCGGTCGAGGCGTCGCAGGCCGGCGCCATCGCGATGGCCGAGCAGGCCGCGGCCGCGGGCAAGGTCCACGCCGTCAGCATCACCGACAACCCGGGCGGCGGCCCCGCGATCTCGGCCGAGATGCTCGGCGCCGAGATCGTCCGGCTCGGCATCGAGCCTCTCGTTCACTTCACCTGCAAGGACAAGAACCGCAACCAGATGGAGAGCCTGCTGCACGGGCTCGAGCGGGCACAGGTCCGCAACCTGCTGGTGATGACGGGCGACTACCCGAAGGGCGGCTTCGGCGGGCAAGCCAAGCCCGTCTTCGACCTCGACCCGACGATGGTGCTCGACCTCGTGACCGCGATGGATCGCGGGCTCGAGGTGCCCTGTCCGAAGGGGCCGTCGCGGCTCGCGCCGGCCCACTTCGTCGCCGGCGCGGCCTGCTCACCGTTCAAGACCGTCGAGGCCGAGCAGATGGGGCAGTACTACAAGCTCAAGAAGAAGCTCGAGTCGGGCGCGCGCTTCATCGTCGCGCAGCTCGGTTTCGACGCGCGCAAGTTCGAGGAGCTGTTGCTGGTGGTGAAGCAGCTCGGGTACGGGAACGTCCCCGTGCTGGGCAACATCTACGTGCTGTCGCTGGGCGCCGCGAAGGCCATGCACCGTGGCGCGCTCCCGGGCTGCGTCGCCCCCGAGCGCCTGCTCGAGACGCTGGCTCGGGAGGCCGACGCGAAGGACCGGGGTAAGTCCGCGCGGCTCGAGCGCGCGGCGAAGATGTACGCGCTGCTCAAGGGGCTCGGCTTCGGCGGCACCCACATCGGCGGCCACGGCGTCTCCCACGACGAGGTCGTCCGGATCATCGAGCGCGGCGAGGAGCTGGCCCCAGCCTGGCGGGAGCTCGTCCCGGAGTTCGACTTCGCCGAGCCCGGCGGCTGGTACGCCTTCGAGCGGGACGCTGCGACCGGCCTCAGCACCACGACGCCGGTGAGCCGGGAGGGCAGCCGCGGCCGCGGTGGCATCGCGTACGGCGGGATGCGCGCGGTGCACCGCGCCGCGTTCGAGCCGCGGGGCCCGCTCTTCCGGCCGCTGAGCGCCGTGGCGAAGGCGATCGACGGGTCCCGGCTCGAGCGGCCCTTCACCGCGTTCGAGCACGTCGCCAAGGGCCTCACGAACGACTGCCAGGGATGCGGCGACTGTGCCCTGGCCGACACGGCCTACCTCTGCCCGATGGCCGGGTGCGCGAAGAACCAGCGAAACGGCCCGTGCGGCGGCAGCCGCGACGGCTGGTGCGAGTCCTTCCCCGGCGAACGGCGCTGCTTCTACGTGCGCGTCTACGAGCGGCTCCACAGCCACGGCGCCGAGGAGACGCTGGGCGCGTACCACATCGCGCCGCGCAACGAGGAGCTCGCCGACACCTCGTCCTGGATCAACTTCTACCTCGGCCGGGACCACAGCGCCGAGCGGCTTGGCATCGCCCCGACGGCGCCGGTCGCGGCCCCCACCTCCGCCCCCGCCCCGCCAGCCGTTGGGCCCTCCCCCTCGGCGTCCATACCCGCCCGCGCCCCCACCGTCGCAGCCGTTCGCGCCCTCGAGCGCAAGGAGGCCCACCAATGCTGATCATCGGCGAGAAGATCAATGGAACCCGCAAGGCCGTTGGCAAGGCCGTCCTCGAGCGGGACGCCGAGTTCATCAGGAAGCTCGCCCAGGACCAGGTCGAGGCGGGCGCCGACTTTCTCGACGTCAACGCCGGGACGGGGCCGGACCGCGACTTCGACGACCTCGTCTGGCTCGTCCGCACGGTCCAGGAGGCCGTGGGCAAGCCGCTCTGCCTCGACAGCCCGAACCCGAAGGCGCTGGCCCTCGCGGTGAAGGAGGTCAAGGCGACGCCGATCATCAACTCCATCTCCGGCGAGGAGGACCGGCTGGCGAGCGTGCTGCCGCTGGTCGCCGAGCACGGGACCAAGGTGATCGCGCTCTGCATCGACAAGAACGGGATCCCGAAGGACGTCGAGACGCGGATGGCCGTCGTCCACGCCCTGCTCGCCGAGACTCGCAAGGCGGGCGTGCCTGACGACTCCGTCTACGTCGACCCGCTGGCCGTTGCGGTCGCGACCGACACCCGCGGCGCGCTGATCGCCTGCGAGACCATCCGCCGCACGCACCAGGAGTACCCTCTGGTCCACTTCACTTGCGGCCTTTCCAACATCTCGTTCGGCATGCCGGCGCGCGCGTTGATCAACCGCGCGTTCCTGACGCTGATGCTCGAGGCGGGCCTCGACTCCGCGATCATGGACCCGATGGACCGCGGCCTGATCGAGACGCTCTTCGCCACCGAGGCCCTGCTGGCGAAGGACAGGATGTGCATGAAGTTCAACCGCGCGTTCCGGGCTGGCAAGATCGGCGTCGTGAAGCCTCTGGCGACGGTCTGAGGCCGGGCTCGCGGCGCACATCGCGGCCGCGAGCATTCCGGGAGCCGAACTGCCCCGGCCCCGCCTTCGAGTCAGCCTCGCTTGCGCGGCTTTCCGGAGGCCTCGGCCTCGATCTGCTCCTCGATCGCGATCATCGCCAGGCCGACCGCCTTCTCCGCGGCCTGCTTGGCGCTCACCGGGTTGCGGCGGCGCAGCGCCTGCAGCACGTCGCGCTGCGCCTTGAGCGCCAGCGCGATGTTGACCGCCGACGAGCGGGTCGCGAGGAGACCGATGCGCAGCGGCTCGCGGATGGTCGCGCTCAGCTGCACGAGCAGGGGATTGTGGCTCGCGGCGACGACCGCGGCGTGGAACTCCAGCTCGGTGTCGACGATCGGCTCGTGCGTGGAGGCCACCAGCGCCTCGCGGCGCCGGAGGCAGCGCTCGATCCCCTCGACCTCCGCCGGTGTCGCGCGGATCGCGGCAAAACCGGCGGCCGTCGGCTCGATCGCGAGCCGCACCTCGGACAGGTCGCGCAGGAACCGGACGTCGGGGGATACCTCGGCCTGCCAGCCGAGGATGTCCGGGTCGAGAAGGCGCCATTCCGAACGGGGACGCGCGCGGGTCCCGGTCCGCGGGCGCATCTCCACCATCGCCTTGTCGGCCAGGACCTTCATCGACTCGCGCAACACGGTCCGGCTGACCCCGAGCTCGTGACACAGGTCCGTCTCGTTCGGGAAGGAGACCTGCTCGCCGCGACCTTCGGCGCGCACGACCTGCAACGCGAGAAGGCGGGTCACCGTCTCGTGCAGGCGGACCCGAACGGGTGCCCCCTCGATTCGCGGACTCATCTTTTGATATTACCAAATACAGGCTTTGGCCGTTTCGAGCTGGCCCACTCGTTCAACCGGGTGTTCTGAAGCCGGGCCGGCGGCCCGGCCCGAGGGAGAAGAAAGGCCGGACGGTTGCCGACCCAGCGGAGAACGCGTACAAGCAGAAGAGCCGGCGAATGCCGGCTCTTCCTTCCCTTCGCGGAGGGAGTCCGCCCGGACGGTCCCGGGCTCTCCAGGGCAAATTCGTCTACATGTGGGCGATGATCGCGTCCCCGAACTCCGAGCACTTGACCTTCGTCGCCCCTTCCATCTGTCGGGCGAAGTCGTAGGTGACGATCTTGGCGCCGATCGCCCCGTCCATCCCCTTGAGGATCAGATCGGCCGCCTCGGTCCACTTCATGTAGCGGAACATCATCTCGCCCGAGAGGACGACCGAGCCGGGGTTGACCTGGTCGAGGTCGGCGTACTTCGGGGCGGTCCCGTGGGTGGCCTCGAAGATCGCGTGGCCGGAGGAGTAGTTGATGTTGCCGCCCGGCGCGATGCCGATGCCGCCCACCTGGGCCGCGAGGGCGTCCGACAGGTAGTCGCCGTTCAGGTTCAGCGTCGCGATGACGTCGAACTCGTCGGGGCGGGTCAGGACCTGCTGGAGCGTGATGTCGGCGATGGCGTCCTTCACCAGGAGCTTCCCGCCGGCGAGGGCGGCCTTCTGCTCCTCGTTGGCGGCCTTCTCGCCCTTGGCGGCCTTGGTCCGCTCCCACTGGTCCCAGGTGTAGGTCTTGTCCGCGTACGCGGTCTCGGCCAGGTGGTAGCCCCAGTTGCGGAACGCCCCCTCGGTGAACTTCATGATGTTCCCCTTGTGGACGATCGTGACGCTCTTCCGCTTGTTGTCGAGGGCGTACTGGATGGCGGCGGCGATGAGGCGCTCCGTCCCCTCCCGGGAGACCGCCTTGATGCCGACGCCGGCCGACTCGGGGAAGCGGACCTTCTTGTACATCTTGGGGAAGGTCACCTTCAGGAACTCCAGGACCTTCTTGACCTCCTCGGTCCCCTCCTGGAACTCGATCCCGGCGTAGATGTCCTCGGTGTTCTCGCGGAAGATCACCATGTCGATCTTCTCGGGGGCCTTGACGGGGGACGGGACCCCCTTGAACCACCGGACGGGGCGGAGGCAGACGTAGAGGTCGAGGAGCTGGCGGAGGGCCACGTTCAGCGAGCTGATGCCGCCGCCGATCGGGGTCGTGAGGGGCCCCTTGATCCCGACGAGGTATTCCCGGAACGCCGCCACCGTCTCGTCGGGGAGCCAGCTCTGGGTGGTGTCGAACGCCTTCTGCCCGGCGAGGACCTCCATCCAGTGGATCCTCCGCTTCCCGCCGTAGGCCTTCTCCACCGCGGCGTCGAGGACGCGGACGCTCGCGCGCCAGATGTCTCGACCGGTTCCGTCCCCTTCGATGAACGGAAGGATCGGGTTGTCGGGAACGATCAGCTTTCCCTTGTCCAGGGTGATCTTGGCGCCCCCTGCGGGGATAACGGGTGCGGCACTCGCCATGGGCTCCTCCTTCAAATTCGGGGGCCGATCTTACCGGCGGTCCTCCCCCGTGGCAACGCTCAGGGAAACCGGCTCCAGGCGCCCCCGGAGCTCGGGGCCGAGGCTCAGCAGGAGCTTCTCGTGGCGCCAGGCATGGCAGGAGACGACGAGGATCTGGCGGTCCGGGAGGACCTTCTCCACGAGGAACCTCATGATCGCCCCGAAACGTTCGTCGTCGGCCCCGACCAGGGGGTCGTCCAGGAGGATCGGCACGCCGCGCTCCCCCAGCCCCAGGTAGTCGACGGCCGCCAGCCGGGCCGTCAGGTGGAGCTGCTCCCGGGCGCCCGTGGAGAGACCGCCGGCCAGCTCGGCCCGGGTGAGCGTCCGGCCGTCGCGGGTCCTGACCGAGACGGCCAGGTCGTCGGAGAATTCCAGCGCTTCGTACTGCAGGTCCCAGGAGCCGAGGATTCGCCGCGAAGCCTCGTGAAGACCTTGCCGGAAGTCGCCGTAGGCCCGCGACACTGCCAGACTCAGAGCCTCCCGCGCCAGGTCGACCGCGTCCCGGAAAAGCCGGGCCCTCTCCAGGACGGCCCGGGTCTGGGCGAGCGACTCGGCCGCCTCCCGGGCCCGTTCGGCGCCTTCCCGGGCAAAGGTGGCGAGCTCCCGTTCGGTGGTCGCGAGCTCCGTTTCAGCTTCCCGGCACTTCTCCCGCGCTACCGCCGCCGCCGACCGGGCCCCTTCCGGCGTCGGGAAGACCTTCACCTCGGCCCGGGAGGCGCCGAGCTGTACCGTGACCTGGGCGACGGCGGCGTCGAGGAAGTCGATCCGGGGGCGGAGCTCTGCGACCTCCTCCCCGGAGAGGGACGGAGTCCGGGCCGGGAGCTCGACCTCGACGATCTCCCTCCGGCGGGCCGCCCTGCGCCGCGCCCCCTCGACGACGAGGAACGCCTCGGCGAGCGGCAGGCGGGCCGGGACGCCCGCCAGGGAAAGCGCCTCCCGCAGCGCCCCCTCCAGGAGAGTCAGGGAGCTCTGCTCGGCCGCGAGGCGCTCGGCGTCGCGGGCGACGGCCTCCTTCCGCGCGGCGGCCGCCCGGACCGCCTTGTCGACGTCCCCGAGAAGCCCGAGGGTCTTCCGCGCGTCCACCGAGGACGGAAGCCCGGCAGAGGAGCCCAGCACCGCCCGGAACGGCTCGACCTCGGCCTCCAGGAGCCTCCGGCGCTCGACGGCCGCGTCGCGCCGGGCCCCCCGCGCAATCAGCTCGTGCCGCTTCTCCTCCGCGAGCCGGGCGCGGCGGTAGGCCTTGACGAGGGCGAGGGGGTCCTGGAACGCGGCTAGCCGGGACACGCGGTCCAGGTGGAGCCTGAGGTCGGAGAGCCCCTTGCGGATCCGCTCCGCTTCCCGCTGGCACTGCTCCTCCTCGGTGGCGGCCGTCGCCCGGTCGCTCTCGCGGTGTCGCCTTCCCCGCTCCCAGAGGACCGCGCCGACGAGGGCGAGACCCGCGGAGAACGCGATGCCGGCGGCGATCCAGTGCGAGCCGACCCCGTGGCCGAAGGCCGCGACGACGAGCGTCAGGAGCGCCGAGACCGCCGCGGCGGCCAGGAGCTTATGCCCGCCGGCGACCCGGACCTTCCGCTCTGCCAGGACGATTGTTCCCTGGTGCCGCACATCGGCGCGCCGCCGGTCGCACAGGACGATCGCCATCTCCATGGCCTGGCGCGACTCCTCGGCACCCCGGAGGAACTCTCGCTCGTCGACCGGCAGAAGGTCCAGCTTGCGGATGTCCTCTGCCAGTCCCTCGCGCGCCAGCTCCTCCCACTGGGCGGAGAACTCTTCCTCGGCCGTCGCCGTCTCGGCCTCGCTGTCGATCACGGCCCGCAGGGCCTGGCCGAGCCTCAGGCTCTCCTCCGCCGGAAGGAAGGCGGCCGCCCCGAACCGGCGGGCCCGGCCCTCTTCCTCCTCGGCGGCGGCTCGGCGCTCCCCCTCGAGCCGCCTCTCCGCGAGCTCGAGCGCCTCGGGCCTCTGGCCCCGCTCCTCGCGCAGGCGGTCGATGCGGCCCAGGAGGTCGGGCGAGAGGCCGCCGGCCTCCGCCTCCAGGCGCTCGGCCTCGTCGTGAAGCTCCTTCCGCACCCGCTCCCTCTCCTCGAGGTCTTGCAGCTGGCGGACCAGCAGAACCCGGTCGGTCTCGTCGACCGACGCCTCGCCGAGGCTCGCCTGCCGCTGCGCCCTGGCGAGAGCCTCGGCGGCCGCGGACCGCCGCATCGAGGCGGCGGCAGCCCCCTCCAGGGCCCGGCGCCGCTTCGCCACCTCGACCTCCAGCTCCGCCACCTGCCGCTCGGCTCGCGCCACCTCGGTGTCGACCGAGACGGTGGGACCCATCTGCGGCTCGGGCATCCGGATCCTCGCCCCCTCCAGGCTCTTCATCGCCCGCAGGACGGAAGCGTCCCCACCCCCCGAGTCGGCGATGCGGGCCAGCTCCACCGTGAGGGAGGAGTCCAGCTCGTCGTGATCGAGGACGTTCTGCCCCACGTACGCGGTCGACCGGAAGAGCGGCTCGGTGAGCCCGGTCATCTTCTCGCCGAAGACGTCTCGCCCGCCGCTCCTCAGGAAGTCGCCGGTGCAGTCGGTCCCGCTCCCCCGGTCGACGATCCGGACGGTGCCGGCCGCCAGGTCGCGCTCCACCGACCAGCGTCTCCCCTCCGCCTCGACGTCCAGCGCCACCGCGAAGGGGGCTCCGCTCCGGGGCCGCCGGAGGTCTCTCGGCCGCCCCGCGGCGCCCCGTCCCTTCGAGATCCCGTACAGCCCCGCAACGATCGCCTCGCAGAACGTCGTCTTCCCGGCCTCGTTGGAGTCGACCGCCAGAAGGAGCTTTCCTTCCGGCCACGCGAGGTCCACCCCCGAGAGGGCCCCGAAGCCCTCGATCCGGACCCTCTCGATCCTCACAGCTCCTCCAGGGGCGGCGGCGTGACGCCGCGACCCGCCAGGGCGTTCCGGCCAATCGCGATCGCCGTCTCCACGAGTCGCCGCTCCCCGGGAGTGGCGGCGGCCGCGAGCCGGGTCCTCATGTCGAGGAGGAACCTCCCCTCGGCGGTCCGGGCGTCGGGCTCGGCGGGGTCGGGCGTGGTGCGGTCCCGGACCCGGAGGTGGGCCAGCCGGCACGGCAGCGGCTCCAGCTGGAGCGCCGGCCGCGCGCCGAAGGGCTGGGTCCCCGTGAGCGTCAGCCGGACGATGTCGGCCTCCTTCGTCCCGGCCTGATCGAGGACGCTCGCCGCCCGCTCCCGGATCGCCGCCCCTTCGAGGCCCGACACGTCCACTTCGATCTCGCGGATCACGCGGGAGTCGGCCGGAATCGGCTGGAGGACGGGCGGCCCGTCCGGGGGAAGCGTCACCTTCAGGAAGAAGCGGGGGCCCGTCTCGTCCATGCCCCGGCCCGTGGGAGCTCCGGAATAGGCGGCGATCGGCCAGCCGGACGCGCCCTCGATCGGGAAGAAGGAGTGGTGGTGCCCGAGCGCGGCCCACCGGAACCCGGCCGCCACGAGCTCTTCGCGGGAGAACGGGGCCGTCCGCTTCGCCCCGTCCGGCCCGTCGGGACCGACGTAGCTCTCGAGCGAGCCGTGCAGCAGGAGGAGGGCGTGGGGGACGCCCGGCCGTGGAGGCGGCGAGGCGAGGGGCCGCTCCGCGACCGCCGCCGGCGACAGGCACGCCGCGCCGGTCACCGTCGCGTCGTCCCGCCCGGGGACGGGGAAACTCTCCCACCGGGGGGACCGGAAGACGACGACGTTCTCGGGCCAGGCCCTCATCCCGAGCGCTCCGAGGAGCGACTCGTCGTACCAGCCGCCCGGACCGGAGAAATCGTGGTTGCCGGGCGCGACGAAGACGGGGCGCGGCGCGAACGACGCCAGCGCCTCCAGGACCCGGTGGATCGTGGCCGGCGGGACGCTCTCGGCGTCCCAGAGGTCCCCGGGCACGAGGAGGAGGTCCGCCCCGGCGTCCCGGGCCACCTGGACCGCCCTCTCGGCCGCCCCGTCGACCTCGGACCGCCGGGTCTCCCGGAACTCGGGGGAGAAGCCGAGGCCGTTCCCCGTCAACGCCGACCCGACGTGCCAGTCGGAGGACTGGACGAGGACGAGCGGCGTGCCCGAAGGCCCCATCGCCTCCGTCAGGACGGAGCCTGGTCCTTCGCCACTTCGCCCTCGGCGAGGACGGTCGAGATCGCGCTCCGGTTCATCTTCACCTTGACGGTATCGGCGATCTTCACGAAGACGACCTGGTCCTCGATCGAGGCGACCGACCCGTGGATCCCGGAAGCGGTGACGACCCGGTCGCCCTTCTTCAGCGACGCCAGCATCTCCTTCGTCTTCTTCTGCTGCTTCCTCATCGGCGCGAGGAGGACGAAGTAGTAGAAGATGAAGAAGACCAGCAGGAACGGCACCATCTGGAGGAGCGACGAGGAGGCGCTGGGCGCAGCGCCCTGGAGGAGGGGGAAGTTCATCGAGAGTCCTTTCCAAGGCCGGGCGGCGCCGGAAAGCCGGCCGCCCAGGTTTCGAATCGCTTTTCCGCGAGAGCCTCACGGATTCGGCGCATCAAGTCAAGGATCGCATGAAGGTTGTGGACCGTCATCAAGGTGGCCGCGGTCGGCTCGCCGGAGACGTAGAGGTGCCGGAGGTAGGCGCGCGAGTGGCGCCGGCAGGTCGAGCAGGGGCATTCCGGGTCGGGAGGAAGGAGATCCTCCCGGTAGCGGGCGTGCTTGATCACCAGCGTCCCCTCCTCGCGGCCGGGGAGGTAGAGGAGCCCGTGGCGCGCCGCCCGGGTCGGGAGGACGCAGTCGAAGAGGTCGAACCCGTGAGCGACGGCGTGAACGAGGTCGTCCGGCCGCCCCACGCCCATGAGGTAGCGGGGCCGGTCCCCGGGCAGGAGGGGCCCCGTCGTCTCCACCGTCGCCCGCATCATCTCCTTGGGCTCGCCGACGCTGACTCCCCCGCAGGCGACGCCTTCGAACCCGAGGGCCGAAACGGCGGCCGCGCTCTCGGCCCGGAGGCCGGCGTCCATCCCACCCTGGACGATCCCGAACTGGGCGCTCCGCCCGGATTCCCGGACCCGCTCGAACTCCTCGCGCCCCCGCTTCGCCCACCGGTGGGTCCTCTCCATCGAGACCCTCAGCTCGCCCTGAGAGGCCGGCCATGGAGGGCATTCGTCGAGGACCATCGCCACGTCGACCCCGAAGTCGGCGACCTGCAGCGAGGCGGCCTTCTCGGGGGTCAGGAGGTGCCGGGATCCGTCGACGTGGCTCCGGAAGAGCACCCCTTCCTCGGAGAGGGTCCGGTTCGTGGCGAGGGACATCACCTGGAAACCGCCGGAGTCGGTCAGGATCGGACGGTCCCATCCGATGAACCGGTGAAGCCCCCCCATCCTGCGGATCGAGTCCCCGCCCGGGCGGAGCATCAGGTGGTAGGTGTTCGCCAGGAGGATCGAGGCCCCCACCTCTTCGAGGTCGCGGTGGCGGGCGGCCTTGACGGTGCCGCCCGTCCCGACCGGCATGAAGGCCGGGGTCTCGACGACGCCGTGATCCAACGTCAGGGTTCCGAGCCGGCCCGCCCCGTTTCCGGGGCTCCCGGAGACCTCGAACGAGAGCATCCCCGGGCTCGGCCGATCAGAGACCGATGCGGGCCGTGGCAACTCCGCCGATCGCCCCGTCGTTCGACCGGTAGGTGGCGGCGAGGTCGACCCGCAGCGTCCCGGTGGCCCAGACGAGACCGGAGGAGAGCACCTTCGGCTTGTCGGGGGCCTCGAGGTTCGTCGACAGGCCGCCCCGGAGCCCGAACGCCCCGAAGAGCCACTCCACGCCGCCTCCGACCGTCCGGCTGTCGAGGGTGTCGATCAGCGTCCCGTTCTTCGAGAGGTCGTAGTCCGCGGCGATCGTCAGGCCGGTCCCGGGGATCTTCACGGAGGCGCCGACCCGGCTCTGCTGGCCGTAGATCGCCGTCTGACCCCGGTCCGCGGCCGGAGCCGACTGGTCGTCGAACGGGAACTGGGGCCGGTTGATCGCCCTGAGAACGGCGCCGATCCGGACGACGCCGATCGTGACGAGGGCCCCGGCGTCCCACGAGAAGCGCGAGCGGGTCCGATCGATCCCGCCGTCCGAGCCGCGCCGGACGAAGCTGTCGAGCCGCCCCACGTCGGTCGTGAACGCGGATTCCTCCTTGATCCCGGTCGTCCCGCGAATGTAGTGCCCCGCGACGCCGAGCGAAAGCGCGCCCCCGAGGAGCGAGACCGACCGGGAGAGCGAGTAGTCCGTGAAGGAGAGGGCCCTGAAGGCGACGACGGAGTCGTTGTAGAGGAAGCTCGTCGCCGGATCGCTCCCCGACTGGACGTGGACGAGGTCGGCGCGGGTGAAGGAGGCGCTCAGGCCGGAGTAGGAGATGGCCACTCCCCAGCCGTTCAGCGTGGTGGCGATCCCCATCTGGCGGTCGCCGAGGGCCCCCGCGCCGGGCGCGACGAGCGCGAACAGGTTCGCGCGGACGCCGGCGGCGTTCGGCGAGGTTGGCGACGCCAGCTCGGCCGGGTCGTTCCCGCTCACTCCCTTGAGCAGCGGGATGAAGTCGCCCGCGGAGCTCGCGACCATCCCGTAGCCCGCCGCGTACGTGGAGATCACCGGGTCGGTCAGCGCCGGGTTGTTCAGGAACGCCGAAGGGTCGTCCCCCAGAGCCACGCTGGCTCCCCCGAGGGCCACCTGGCGCGCTCCCCACACGGCGAACGGCTGCTGGGCCGACGACGGGGAGGAAGAGGCGAGCGCGACGACGGTGGCGAGGGTGGCGAGGATCGGGGCGGGTCGCCTAGCGAATTTCATGCGTCCGTGAGTGTAACCGGCTCGCTCCGCCGCCCGGAATTCAGGCACCTCGCGCCGGGAGCGGCAGGACCCGTCCACCCGTCCGGGCATCGGCCGTTGACCGCCCCCGGACCCGATGCTATGTTCCGGCGGCTTTTCGAGGGAGTGAATGCCCGAGCTCGGATCGAAACACAATTGCTACCGTTGCAGCACGAAGTTCTACGACCTGAAGAAACTTCCGGTGATCTGCCCGAAGTGCCAGGCCGACCAGAAGGACGCGCCGCCGCCTCAAACGTCGCCACAGGCGCTGCAGGCTGCCCGCCGCGCGAAGCGTGACGAATTCGCCGACCCCGATCTCTTCGAGAGGAACCGCGACGACGAGGACCTTCCCGGCGCGGAGCCGGACGACCCGTCGGTCAAGATCCTCGGAGACGAGGAGGAGCTCCCCCTCGGCGAGGCGACGACCCTCGAGGGAGCCGAGACGGAAAACGAGGACGACTACTGATCCCCGTCCGCTGACCTCGGTCGCGGTCGGCCTCGGTGCGAATCTCGGTGACCCACCGGCCGCCTTCGCCTTCGCGCTCGCGCGGATCGCCTCTTTCACGACCGGACTCAGGGTCTCCCCTCTCTACCGGACCGCTCCGGTCGGCGGCCCGCCGCAGCCCGACTACCTGAATGCCGCCATCGTGGCCACGACGAGGCTGGCCCCGGACCTCTTCCTCGAGCGGCTCGCCGCGATCGAACGGGAGGCTGGCCGGCGGCACGCGAACAGGAGAAACTCGCCTCGCGTGCTAGACCTCGACCTCCTCCTCTATGGCCGGCTCCTGATCCTCGGGAGCAAGCTCCAGGTCCCGCACCCGCGGATGGCTCTCCGGCGCTTCGTCCTGGTGCCGCTGGCCGACCTGGTCCCGGGCCGCGTCGTCCCCGGGACCGGCCGGACCGTCGCCCGCCTGCTCCGCGAGGCGCCGCCGGCACGAGTGGAGCCGGCGGGGCCGCTGTTCGGCCTCCGGGGGGCCAGCCGGCCGTGAGCGCTCCCGCACTGACCCGCAAGGCGCTCGTCCGGGCCCTCGGGCCCGCCGGCCTCGGCTCCGCGGCCGCCCTCTGTTTCGTCGCCATCGCCTGGGACGCCGGACCCTCGAGCCTCCCGCTGGCGATCGCCGGGCTCTTGGTCCTCTCGGGACTCACCGGGTCCGCGCTCCTCCTTTCGGGCTTTCTCCGGAAGGTGGACCGCGACGTCGCCGCGATCCTCTCCTATGCCTCCAGGATCGGGAAGGGGGAGGCCAGCGCGCCGCCGCCGCCCGTCGACCGCGACGACACGATCGGGGAGCTCTGCCGCGCCATCGTCTCCTCGCTCGAGGAGCTGCGCTCCGGCGTCGCCGACCTGACCAACGTCCGGAAGGTGCTCCTCGAGCGGAACTCGACCCAGGCGACCGAGCTGGCCCGCCTCATGGAGGAGCTGAAGAAGCGGGCCACCGAGCTCGCCGTCGCCGACCGGAGCCGGGAAGAGTTCCTGGCGAACGTCTCCCACGAGCTCAGGACCCCCCTCAACTCCATCATCGGGCTGACCCAGCTCGTCCGCGACGGCGCCGCCGAGAGCCCCCAGGAGACCGCGGAGTTCCTCGGCCAGGTCCTCGTCTCGGCCCGGCACCTCCTCCACCTGATCAACGACGTCCTCGAGCTGGCGAAGATCGACTCGGGGAAGATGGTCCTCGACCTGGCCGACGTGGACACCCCGGCGGTGATCGAGGAGGTCCGGCAGATCGTCGAGCCGCTCGCCCGGCAGAAAGGGCTCCGGCTGTCGGTGGACGTGGCCCCGGATCTCCCGCCGGCCCACGCCGACCGGCTCCGGCTCCGGCAGGTGCTCGTCAACCTCGCCGAGAACGGCGTCAAGTTCACGGAAAAGGGGTCGGTGACTCTCCGGGTCCGCACGTCCGACGGAAAGAGGAAGCTCCTCTTCGAGGTGGACGACACGGGGATCGGGATTCCCCCGTCGAAGCGCGCGGCCGTCTTCGAGCGGTTCATCCAGGCCGAGGCCGGAACGACGCGCCGGTTCGGGGGGACGGGCCTCGGGCTCCCCATCTGCCGCCTCCTCGTGGAGGCGCTCCAGGGGAAGATCGCCATCGAGAACGGCCCCGGCGGGATCGGGACTCGCGTCTGGTTCACGGTGCCGGCGCCGGGGATGGAAGGAAGATAGGCGAATAGCGCCCTGGCGATCTCGGTCGATGGCCGACCGGAGGCGTTTCTCTATCTTCCCCAGGCGGCGAGCGTCGCCCGGGCGATCTCCTGCGTCTTCCGGTCCTCCACGGGAACGGCAGGCGACGGCGCCGCCGCCGCGAGGGCCTCGAGCGCCTTTCTCGCCTCGTCCCGCCGGGAGGATTCGTAGTCCCACATGACCTCGGCGAGGTAGAGCCGGTTGATGAAGTCTCCGGGATCGGTCTTGACGGCCAGGCGGAGGTTCCGGAGAGCTTCCTCGCGAGAGGCCCAGCCGGTGAGGAACGGGACTGCGGGGGTCTGGTGGTGAAGCCTCCCGAGGACCCGGTAGCCTCCGCCCCCTTCGAACTGCGGGTCGAGCAGGATCACGGCCGTCGAGTAGTCGCGGATCTTCGTCGCGGCGCCCTTCTTCACAGCCGCCGTCTTCCCGAAGACGATCGCCCATTTCCCCCAGTCCACGCCGGCCCAGTAGAAGGCCGCCACGACGTCCGGCCTTCCCGTGACGAAGGGGACGAGCTCGACCGGCGAAGCGCTCTCGAGCGGCTTCCCGGCCCGGGCGCCGGCCTCCTTCCGGATCAACGCGAGGGCCTCTTCCCCGGCCACCTTGCCCTCGTCGAAGATCGCGCGCTGGGCGGCGGCCTCGGCGACGTACTCGCCCTTGAAGTAGAAGGCCCTCATGAGCCGCCACCGGGGCTCGAGCGACCCGGGCGCCTCGGCGATGCCCTTCCGGCAGGCGGCGATCACGGCGTCGATCGGCCCCGGGAGGGCCACGCCGCCGGTGGCCCCGGCGGCGCGCGCGTCCCACAGGGCGTCGGCCTCGGCCGACCTGGAGACGGGCCCCTCGGCGGTCGCGGAGAGAGAGAGGGACAGCGGAAGGAGGAGGAGGAAGGCCCGCAGGAACGGACGACATCTCATCGTTCCCATCTTACGGCTCTTCCGGATCCGTTCCGAATGGTCCGTTCCGTCTAGAATGGCGCCGTTCTTGCGGTCGGCCCGGCCGGCCAATAAAGAGGTGTCGCCATGGCAGAAGCCCCCCCGAAAAACGAACCGCCCCCGCTCCAGTTCTCGATCGACGAGAGCGTGTCGACGGGCGTCTACGTCAATTTCGCCAACATCATCCACAATCCGTCCGAGTTCGTCATCGACTTCGGACGGGTCGTGCCGGGCCGGGCCGACGTCCGCGTTCTCTCGCGGGTCCTGACCTCCCCCCTTCACGCCAAGCAGCTCCTGAACGCCCTGGCCCAGAACGTCTCGCTGTACGAGAAGTCCTTCGGCCCCATCCGAACGGAGTTCGACGCTCCGCCGCAGGGGACGCAGAGCCCCCGGCCCAACTGACGGGCCAGAACGAATGGAAAGAACGGAGATCCCCAGCATGATGCGCTCCTCGCGACGATTCCTCGCCGTCCTCGTCGTTCCCGTCCTGATCCTCGCCGCCGCCTCCGCGAGCGCCCAGGCCCCGGCCACGAAAAAGCCCCCGAAGAAGGCCGCCGCCGAGCCCCTCCCGCCGATCTTCGACCCCGACGCCGTCGGCACGAAGGCCGTCGAAGCGGCCGCCGAGGTCTGCAACCAGTCGTCGCGCCGGATGTTCGTCATCCTCGGGACGAACGACTGCCCGCCCTGCCGCGTCTTCAACGACGTCCTCTACGACCACGATTTTTTCTACGGGGAGTTCATCAAGCAGTTCGTCCCCGTCCCCATCGACGTCTCCCCGAAGGGGCCCAACGCCGACTTCGTCAAGAACTACGGCATCGACCCGAAGAAGGGGTTCCCGGCTGTCGCGATCTTCGAGGCGCCCACCGTGGCGCCGGAGATCACGCGATCGGGAGAGCTGGTGAAGGTGACCAAGAAAGGCCCGGACGCGATCAAGGAGTGGATCCGCGCCCGCTTCAAGAAGGACGAAGAGGAGTCGCCCAAGCGGTAGCCCGGCCCCTTCCGGCGGCTATCGTCCTCCGGTCACCCTTCAGTCGCCTCGACCGGAGCCGGGATCCCCGCCTGCGCCTCCAGCTTCGCGATGAGCGCGGCCCGCCTGGCGGCGTCCAGGTTCTCGGAGCCGGCACGGAGGATGTCGGGGTTCCCGTCGATCGAGCGGCGAAAGAGAAAATCCTGGACGGCCTTGGCGTCGACCTTGGTCGAGGCCCGGAGGAGCGCCGCAACCTCGGCGACCAGGACCGGGTTCTCCTCGTTGAGAAGAAGGCCGCAGATCTCGAGGGCGGACGCGACGTCCCGGCCCGAGCCCGAGATCATGGCTCCGACCGCAAGGACCGCGAGCCGCCTCTTGCCGGCGCTCCGCGTGCGCGCCCACTTCCGGACGAACACCATCTTGGCCGGGTCGAGGGCCAGGGCGGGGCTGGCGATCCGCTCCCCCATCGCCCCCGCGATCTCGAGGTCGTCCGCGAGGGAGCTCCACCTGTCGACGTGCGAGAGGAGCGACGGGGAGAAGTCGCGGCGGAACCGATCCAGGATGTCGATCGCCACCAGGATCTCCTCCTGGACCTTCCGGAGGGCCACCGCGTCGAAGAGCGCCACCGCGGAGGCGTAATCGAGCGATGCCTTGTAGCGCGTCGCCACGTCGCGCGCGATCGCGCGAATGGCGGTCGGCTTGACACCCAGAACGCGGGCGGAACTCTTGGGCCGGGCTTCGGGGACGGGTCGTGCTTTTCCCGGGACCGCAGCATCGAGAGCCGTCCGGATCTCCTTGAGAATCGCTGGCACCGCCGGACCGCTCGTTTTCACCATACCCCCAGGGATCGATTTTATCACGGCTCCCGACGCCTCCTGCTCAGCCCCCAATTCCCAAGTCCTTCAGGATCTTCGGGTTCGCTTCCTCGGTGGCCAGGATCGTGTGGCACTTGTCGCAGTCCTGGGTGATGACCTTGCCCGCGCTCGTCTTGTGGTTGTCGTCGTGACAGCGGAAGCAACCCGGGAAATCCTCGTGCCCGATGTTCTCGGGATGGGTGCCCCAGGTGATCCGCATGTGATCGTCGATGTTGCGCGCGTAGATCGCCTGGGTCTCCTTGACCGCGGCGTCGAGGAGCGGCTTCTCCTTCTGGACGAGGTCGGGGTAGGTCTTCCGGTAGTAGTCGTTCAGGGACGTCGCGATCTGGGCCGCCGCCTGCGCCTGGGGGCCCTTCGCTGCCTTCAAGGCCTCGACCGCCTTCTTCTTCGCGAAGGGGATCTTCGGGCTGATGAGCCCCTCCGTCATCGCCCGGTCGACCGCCCGTTCGGGGAGCCAGAACTTGTGAGTGGGCCGGTTGTGGCAGTCGACGCAGTCCATGGTCCGGAGCTCTTCCTTCTCCTTCTTGGCCCCCTCGGCCGGCTTGGCGTCCGGCTTCGTCTGGGCGTCGTACTCGATCTTCCCCCCCTTGCCGTCGGACAGAAAGACCTTGGAGATCACCTGCCGCCGGCCGTCGGTCGAGACGTAGCTGATCGGGGCCGCGACGTCGAGGTGCCGGCCGTGAATCCCCTTGTAGTCGACGCCGGAACGGCCGCCGACCTTCAGGACGAGGACGGTCGTCAGGAGGGTGTTGGCCTCGTCCTCGGAGTACTTCTGCTTCACGACGAACTTGTCGCCGTGGAACTTCTGCGGCCAGTGGCACTGCTCGCAGGTCTCCCGGGCCGGCCGGAGCTGCTCGACCGGGGACGGGATAGGGCGCGAGTAGGTGTTGAGCGCGACGGCGAAGACCTGCCGCACGCCCGAGAGCTTCGACTGGACGAACCACGACGCGCCGGGCCCGATGTGACACTCGACGCAGGAGACCCGCGAGTGGGGCGAGTCCTTGTAGGCCGTGTGCTCCGGGTTCATGACCGTGTGACAGGTCTGCCCGCAGAACTGCGCCGAGTCGAGGTACTCGACCCCCTGGACCGAGGCGGCCCCGAGGATCATCACGTTCACGAAGGTGGCGACGGCGATCAGGCCGACCGCCCGGAGGAAGATGGGGGACTTGAAGTCGGGGGTCGGGACGAGATCCGCGTGAATCCCCTTCTTCTTCAGCTGGAACCGGTCCCAGAGGAGACCCCCCGGGATCAACAGGAGCCCGACCACGAAGACCCCCGGGAGCATCAGGAAGAGCACCATGCCGGCGTACGGGTTGACCGGCTTGTTGTGCATCATCTCCCGCGCCCAGAACACGACCAAGGTGATCGCGGAGCTGGTCGTCAGGACCGTGCCGGCCAGCGTCAGCCAGTTTCGGCCGAGGTAGTGGAGAGGAGTCAGCCAGGGGGAAGGCTTGCCGGATTCGCTGTTTGCCATTGGAACGGTGATCTCCTATGAGTCCGGTTTCGGGGAACGGCGGATGATACCTCCGCCGAGGAGGATCTCGGGCCTCCCGATGTCGAAAAAGACGGCCGATTGCCCGGGTGCGGCCGCCCGCACCGGTTTGTCGAAGAGGAGCCGGCCCGGAGCCTCCGGCGAGCCGCCGGACGGATCCAGGACCGCCCGCTGCTCGGGATGACGGGACCGGATCCGGGCCAGGACCGGGAGGGGCTCCGCGGGCGATCGGCCGCTCACCCACCGGAGGTCCGACAGGTCGACCGACCGGGAGAGGAGCTCCTCGCGCGGGCCCACCACGACCCGCCCTTCCTCGGGGATCACCTCCACGACGTAGCGCGGCTCGCCCGCCGCGATCCCCAGCCCCTTCCTCTGACCGACGGTGAAGGGAAACGCCCCGTCGTGCCGGCCGAGGACCTCGCCGCGGAGGTCGGTCACCGTCCCGGGCCTGGCCGAGGCGAACGACGGGAGGTCGATCCCGAGCCGCCCCGCCTCGCGCCGGATGAAGCCGGCCGGACCCTCGGACGGGGGAACGAAGCAGATCTCCTGGGACTCCGCTTTCGACGCGTTCGGGAGGCCGGCCTTCCGGGCGATCGCCCGGACCTCCTCCTTGGTCAGCCCGCCGACGGGAAAGCGGGTCCTCCGGAGCTGTGCCTGGGTCAGCTCGTACAGGAAGTAGCACTGGTCCTTGCCCGGGTCGACCCCCCGGAGGAGGCGGAGCTCGCCGGCCTCCCTCTCGATCCGCGCGTAGTGACCCGTCGCCACCGCCTCGCAGCCGAGGCCCTCCGCGCGCTCGAGAAGCGTCAGGAACTTGACGTCCGTGTTGCAGGCACGGCACGGGATCGGCGTCTCCCCGGCCAGGTAGCTCCTCACGAAGGGAACGACCACCGCCTCCTCGAACCGGGCCTCCAGGTTCAGGACGTAGTGGGGGATGCCGATTCGCTCGGCGGCCCGGCGAGCGTCCTGGAGGTCGTCCAGAGTGCAGCAGCGCCCGGCGGTGGCCCCGGTCCCGTCCCGGTCGTGGTCCCAGAGGTGCATCGACAGCCCGATCACCCCGGCCCCCTCGCGGGCGAGGAGGAGGGCGGCGACAGACGAGTCGACCCCCCCGGACATGGCGACGGCGATCCTCAAATGCTTCCCCGGCTTCCCCTCCGCGTTCGGCTGGATGGCTCGGGTGGCCCTCTCCGCCCGGGAACGACCCCGATGATCCATCGCCGCCGACGGGGAGGCCTCAG